>JASFLD010000013.1:0-18106 GCA_050118275.1 Gemmatimonadales bacterium | reverse complement strand
TGCTCGGCCCCGTCCCGCCCGGCCGAATCCGCTGCAGCGACCGTAGTCCGACTACGCTCCGGCTCGACTGGCCGCGCGATCGAGCGCGGATCGTCGATCAAGTAAACGTTGTAGCCGGCCTCCTCGAAGTAGTTGAACGCCAGTCGATCGGCCTGCGATGCCCAGGAGATTGCCGGGCTCAGCGGGATCACTCCCGTCACTCCGGACAAGACATCGGTCACCTGATACAGCCGTTCCTCCACCCTAGACCAGATGAAAACATTGTTGATCCCGCTGCGGTCCGAGATGAAGGCGATCGCCTCTCCATCGGGTGACCAGACCGGATTGATGTTCTTGCCTCGCTCCTGATGAGGCAGGATCTCGACGTCGCCTCGCCCGACATGGTACAAGGCGATTCTGAAGTTGCCGAATACCAGCTCGTCGAAATCGGTCTCGTCTCCCCGATCCGTCGCGATCGCGATGTACCGGCCATCCGGCGACCAAGCGGGATGGAAGTCGGCGTACCGGTCGTCCGTCAGTTGTTCGAGATCATCACCGCTGGTCTCGACTACATAGAGGTCGCTGATCCCACCCCGCAGTCCGGTGAAGGCGATGTGCCGCCCATCGGGCGCGAAGGTGGGGTTTTGCACTCCGTCCAGATCAAAGGTGATCCTTTGAATGACCTCACGCTCTTCCAGCGAGTAGATGTATAGGGCGTCGCGCCCACTCACCTTCGCCACGAAGGCGATCATCTTGCCATCCGGCGACCAGGCGGCGGACGAATGCATGAACCGCAACGACTCGAAGTCCGGGCTGCGCGCGGCTCTCACCAAGCGTTTGACGATCTTTCCATCTTCGGTCGAAGCGAGCCAAAGATCGTAGAACGAATAGAGGTCGTTCCCTCGATCGGACAGGTAGACGACCTGGGTTCCATCCGGTGACAGCGCAGGGGCGAGGTACGACGCGAAGTCCTTCGATCCCGGCCGGAAGGAGTGCTTGGTCAATCTGCGTCCGAACTCGCCGGCCGTGGCGTGTTTCGCCGCCTCGGGCAAGTAGTTGGTGCGGACGGTCTCGATCCACTCGTCCGACACCTCCTGCACCGTCGCCCCGAGCGTGATCTGAAATGCCGTCTCTAGACCCAGGCGCAGCGCACGCTGCAGAAGCAGCCCAACAGCCTGGTCGCCATACTTGCCACCGATGAACGCCCAGAGCGATTGGCCGAACCGGTAGGAGAGGTAGTCGCCGTACAGCGACATCTCGCGAATCGTCCGCAGGTAGCCGGTGTACACCGCGTCCCGCAGCCACGAATGCGTATGCGTGTCGAGTTCGCCGATGGACAAGTACTCAGCCATTCCCTCCATGAACCAGAGGGGCGGCTGATAACTGTTCGGATCGAGCTGGCTGGTCAGCCCACGGGCGAGCACGTCGTACTGAAACGCGTGCACCAACTCGTGGGTCAAGACGTGCTCGAAGTCGGCGTAGGATCCGGTGAAGGGCAGGATCACCCGGCGCTTCGCGAACTCGGTGACGCCACCCGTGCCCTCCGAGATGAAGCCGGGCAGTGCGTTGGTCTGTTGAAACTGACTGTGTGACGCGTAGAGAAGAATGGGCTTTCGCTCGTCGAACTCGTGGCCCAGTATCCGACTCAACCGCGCGTAGGCACGCTCGGCCATGCGGGCCGCATCGACGGCGGCTTCGCGCTCTTGTGGGTAGTAGTAGATGTCGAAATGCGCGGTGCGCAGGACCTTGAAGTCGAATATCTCGTACTGGAGCTTGTTTCGACCAAACTGTCCGAGGGCCCGTGACGGGATGAACAGCCCGAGCGCTGCCAGAGTCAATGCCGGCAGCGCCAGCCCGCAGATCCGGCCCGGTCGCCGCCGCGGCCACCGGCCCGAGTCTGCGGCCCGATTCATGGCGGCGTCTCATCGACGAAGAGCGTCGGCGCGTCGCCCCAGAGATGCTCCAGTTGATAGAATTCGCGCACAGCCGGATGGAACACGTGGACTACGAGATCGAAGTAGTCCAACAGGACCCACCGTGCAGTGCGCTCACCCTCGACGCCCGCTGGCTTCAGTCCCTGCTCCGATAAACCTTGCACGATGTTCTCGCAAATGGCTCGGACGTGAACGTCCGAGTCGCCCGACGCGATGAGGAAGAAGTCGGTGGCATCCGAAAGACCGCGCAGATCGAGCACCAGGAGGTCTCGCGCATTGCGATCCTGGCAGAGTTCCAGCGCACGCACTACGTGTGGAGGAAGGTCAGTTAGACGCAGTTCGCCCGTGGGCGCCACATGCGAGCGCGGCTCGGTCATCAACTCCTTCGGCGAATGGTCGCATCGTTCGCTCTACACAACATACATTCAGGATAGCAATCGACCGCCGTTTTCACAATCACTACTCGACCTGGTAGAATACGGCCCAGGCGCCCGGGCCGGTATGCGCGGCCAGTACACAGGCCGCCGGACGCACCATCAGCTCGTCAGGATGGAACTCGCGGCGGAAGGCCTCCGCCAGCGCCTCCGCGAGATCCGGACAGTCGACGTGCGCCACCCCCATCCGCAATCGCCCTTCGTCTCTCGTTACCCGCTCAGCCAGAATCTCCAGGACGCGGCCCACCAGAGCCTTCCGACCCCGGACTTTGTCCACCGGAATCACCACGCCCTCCCGGTCCAGTCCGAGTATCGGTTTGAGATCCAGCAAGCCCCCGAGGAAAGCCCGGGCCTTGCCGACTCGACCGGAACGCTGCAGGTACTCGAGCGTATCCACAGTCAGCAACAAGCCGGAACGCTCCTGGATCCGTCGCAGCTCGCCGACGATAGCCTCCAACCCCAAACCTTCGTCGGCGAGCTCGGCCGCGCGCAACACCTGGAAACCCAAGCCCAGCGAGCCAGAGCGCGAGTCCATGACATTGACTCTCGAGCCGTTTAGCCGCGCCGCCGCCGCCTGCGCCTGGCCCAGCGTTCCGGACAGGCCCGCGCCCACGAACAATCCCAACACCGCGTCGGCCGTCTCGCCGGCCCGCTCGAACGCACCCAGCAGATCGGCTGGTGAAGGCTGTGAGGTCGTCGGCTGCGGCTGACTGGAATCTTTGAGCCGCGTCAGGAACTCGCCGTATCCGATGTCATCCGGATCGAGCAAGGTCTCGTCGCCAAACATGATCGTCAGCGGCACCACCGTTATGTTGCGTTCGATGACGAGCTCGCTGGGGAGATCACAAGTGCTGTCCGTGACCACCGCAACCCGGCGCGCACGTGCGCGCCTCAGTTTCCGGTGCTGAGCATGCATGTCCTCGGTCTTGACGCGCTCGACAACTCCCGTCACCGACCTCAAGGCCTCCTCCACCCGATCGGGCTCGTCCGTGTGGATGTGGACCTTGGCCAATGTCGCCGCGCGGGCAACGATCAGCGAATTCCCAAACCGCTTCACCGCATCGGCCAACTCACGTCGCTCCGGCGGCGGCGTGCCGCGCACTACGTACTCAGCGCAATAACGGAACGAACCGCCCGACTCATCGGGGAAATCGGTCAATGCTGCGGCATTGCGGATGCCGAGAGCCGACTCGACCGCCGGAGCCATCCCCTCTAGGAGTCCCACGACACCCTCGAGGAAACGGACGAAGCCCTTGGCGCCTGCGTCGACCACGTTGGCCTCGCGCAAAGCCGACAGTAACGTCGGCGTCCGCTTGAGCGAGGTCTGAGCGACTTCCAGCACATGCCGTGCGACCGACCTGAGATCGGCCGCCTGCCCCGCCAGCCGCTCGACTTCCTCCGTCGATTCACGCACGACCGTCAGGATGGTGCCTTCGAGGGGCCGCTCGACGGCCTGATACAGCGAATCGGAGCCGCTGCGCATCGCCAGCGCGAGTTCCTCCGGGCCGGCTCGCTTGGCGCCTCGCAGACCTTCGGCAAAACCGAGGAAGAAATGCGACATCATCATCCCCGAATTGCCCCGCGCGCTCAAGACGCCGGACTCCGCCAAACGCGAGGCGACGCCGGCCACGGAATTGTCTTTGATACCCCGCACCGTCTCGACCATGGCACGGAAGGTGAAGGCGAGGTTGGTGCCGGTGTCACCGTCGGGAATAGGGAACACGTTGATGCGATCGAGCTCCGAGCGATGCGCGATGACACGCTCCGACCCCGCCAGGAACAGGCGCCGCAGTCGCTTCCCGTCGCAGTATGCGATTCCCAGGTCCTACTCCCCTTCCTCCTTGATCACCCAGACCCGCACCGATGCCTCGACGCCCGGGTAGAGCCGGATCAAGACCGAGTATACTCCCAAAGCCTTGATCGGCTCTTTCAAGATGATGTGACGGCCGTGTATGTCGAAGCCCTCATCGCTCAGCTTCGTCGCGATGTCGCGCGGCCCCACCGAACCGTAAAGCTTGCCTTCTTCTCCCGCCAGCATCGAGAACGTGATGGACAGACCATCCAAGCGCTCCGCCACGATCTGAGCGTTGGCTCGATCGCGTTCTTCGGCCAAGAGCGCCGCCGCACGCTCCTGGTCCAGGCGGCGTTGGCTCTGTTCTGTCGCTGGATAGGCAAGGCCCTGCGGCAACAAATAGTTGCGCGCATAGCCTCGCTTGACGCTGACCACATCGCCGACGTCGCCAAGCTCGTCGACTTTCCGCCTGAGGATCACATCCTGAGTCTTAGCCACAGTACCGCTCCATCAGATATGTCTTCGAGTTTCTACGTTACAGCTGACCGTCGTCGATCTCGCTGTTCGCGCCGCGAACCCGCGCGCGGACGTTCAGCCACGTGTCGCCAAGCCCTACAAGTAGCATCGCGCCTGTCAGCAGAGCCAGAATCGGATAGATCAATATCGCCACCAGACCACCGAGTATCCCCACCGTCAACGAGATCCCACCCAGCAGGCTGAGCACTACCGCCGCACCTCGGACGACGTACAACGCTCCCATGAAAAGGACGGCGTTGCCGCCGATCCGATCGGCGATTCCGCCGATCGGCGCCAAGATCAGCGCCAGCCCGATCAGCCAGACCCAGACCAGGTGATCGTTGAAGCGAAAGTTCCGCAGCTTTCCAAACCTCGTGCGCGAGTCGCCCAACCACCGATGTATGCTCCCGACAACACCCAGCGCGGCCAACGAGCTTACGCCGATCAGGGCGGGAAAGACTGCCACCTGCAGGGCAACAATCCGCTGCACCCACACCCGCACCGTATCATCGGCGCGGTCTCCCAGCAGCCGCACTGCCGCGGCCGCCGCCTCGTTGGCCCGGCTGGCCATCAGCGCGTTGATGTCGAACCAGGCAGCCGGACGCATGGCAAAGATCAAAGCCGCGACCAACGCAGCCAGCCAAACGGCCGCTAGCGCCTTCGCCGCGAATCCCCAGTCGCTTCTCCAGTCCGAGATCCAGACGAAGCAGCCGCCCAACAGCAAGGCCCAACCCCGCTCGAACCACCACAGACCGGCCCGCTCACCCAGCGCAGCCACGGTCACCCCGATACCGATGACCAGAGCGGCCGTCACGCTGCGCGGCCCGAAGGCGACCAACATCAACGCCAGCGGCAACCCGACCAGCACTAGCGGCTGCGTCACCGAGAGCGCCAGCGTCACGAGCCCGAAGCCCGCCAGACGCGCTAGATCGCCGCGACCGGAAGACACGACCGCTCTAGTGCCGGTAGCCCTGCACGTAGGGAAGCAGAGCCAAGTACCGACTCCGCTTGATTGCACGTGTCAGCTGCCGTTGATGCGACGCGCACGTTCCGGTGATCCGGCTCGGCACGATCTTGCCCTGGTCGGTGACGAAGCGCGACAGCAGATGTTCGTCCTTGTAGTCCACCACCTCCAGCTTCGCCTCGCAAAGTTGGCACGGCTTACGTCTCGTTCTCATCGCTACCATCCGTTTTTCAGGTCACTCCCTGCAACGGCACGCTCACGTTCGTGCCACCTCAGTCATCTTCGTCGGAGTCCTCATCATCCTCGCCGTAACCTCGCTCCTTTGCCTCGGAGGACCGGGGGATCGGAAGCTCGCCCTCGGAAAGTACGACGAGATGCCGCAGCACGTCCTCGTCTAACTTGATCGCTCGCTCGAACTCGGGCAGGCTGACAGGAACGGTCCGCAGCTGGACGACGACATAGTAGCCGTTGTCGTGCTTCCGGATGGGATACGCGAGCTGCCGCTTCCCCCAATGCTCTACAGCGGTGACCGCGCCGCCGGCTTCACCCGTGGCGAGTTGATTGAACCGCTCCAGTTTCTGATCGATGACCGTGCGATCGAGGGTCGAATCGAAGATGTAAACGATTTCGTAGTCGCGCATTGCCACCTCCCTTTGGTCTGAGTCCGAGCGCCCGAACTCGTGCGGCTCCGCCCGGTGACCAGGGCAGAGCAGGTTGTCTGTGAGGGCACTAGCTGCCAGAAAAACCGATCAAAAATATCCCAACGTCGCCTCGACCTCAAGTTTTGCCCGTTTTGGTCCTCAACGGCCTCACGGTTGGGCGCGGAACAACAGTACGTCACCGTCCTCCACGACGTGCTCTTTCCCTTCGGCCCGCACCATCCCCCGCTCCCTGGCCGCTTTGAGCGAACCGGCCGCCACGAAATCCTCGTAGCTAACCGTCTCGGCCCGGATGAAGCCCTTCTCGAAGTCGGTGTGAACCACGCCCGCCGCTTGCGGCGCAAGAGTTCCGCGGCGGATCGTCCAGGCCCGGACCTCCTTCTCGTTGAAAGTGAAGAACGTAATCAGGCCGAGCAGGTCGTAGACGGCATGGATCAACCGCTCGACGCCCGGCCGGTCGAGCCCCAGCTCTCCCAAGTATTCGCTCCGCTCTTCCCGTGTCAGGCTCAGCAGATCGGCTTCCAGCCGGCAACAGAGCGGAAGCACGTGCTCCGCACCGAACCCATTCGCCAGAGCCGCCGTCCGTTCGTCGCCCGCGGCACGCGCCTCGTCCACGTTGACGACGTACAGAACCGGCTTCCGCGTCAGCAGAAAGAGCGAATCGAGAACCTCACATTCTTCCTTCGCGCATTCCAGATCACGCGCCGGCCGCCCTTTCGCGAGTTCCGCCTTGATATGCTCGAGGAACCCGGCCTCGCGCTGAACCATCTTCTCGCCGCTCCTGACAAGTCGGGTCACCCGCTCGATCCGGTTCTCCACCGTCTCCAAGTCCGCCAGCAGGAGTTCCGTCTCGACCAACTCGACGTCGCGTACTGGATCCACGCCCCCGGCGGGGTGCGCGACGTTGGCGTCATCAAAGGCGCGCACGACGTGCACGACCGCCGCGACCTCGCGGATGTGAGCCAAGAAGCGGTTGCCGAGTCCTTCGCCCCGGTGCGCTCCCTCCACGAGTCCGGCGATGTCCACGATTTCGAGGACCGCCGGCATCTTGCGCGGTGCCTCGACCAGCTCGTAGATCCGATCCAGCCTGGCATCGGGAACCTCGACGACTCCAACGTTGGGATCGATCGTGGTGAAGGGATAGACTTCGGCGGGAACGCCCGCGGCGGTGAGCGCATTGAACAGCGTCGACTTCCCGGCGTTCGGGAGGCCGACGATCCCGGCCTTCAACGCGCGACTCATGTCAGGCCCCCGGCTTCGCCTGATGAACCCGGCCTCCCGGGTGACGGCTCGGTTCCGGGAGGCCGATTTCCGTTTTTGACCCTCGTCAGGTCAACTCCACCAAGCGACGAAGAACGGGGCCAGAACCAGGCTGACCACGCTCATCAACTTGATGAGAATATTCATCGATGGACCCGACGTATCCTTGAACGGATCACCGACGGTGTCGCCGACGACGGCCGCCTTGTGTGGATCGGAGCCCTTGCCTCCGTAGGCGCCGGCCTCGATGAACTTCTTCGCATTGTCCCACGCACCGCCGGCGTTCGCCATATAGAGCGCCAGCAGCACGCCGGCCAAGGTCGCCCCGGCCAGCAGGCCGCCCAGGGCCTCGACGCCCAGGAACATTCCGACGACCACGGGCGCGATCACCGCCGTCAGTCCGGGCACGATCATCTCGCGTAGCGCGGCGCGCGTCGAGATATCCACGCAGCGAGCGCTATCCGGCTTGGCGGTCCCCTCCATCAGGCCCGGTGTCTCCTTGAACTGGCGACGCACCTCCGTCACCATCCCGGACGCGGCGCGACCGACCGCGGTCATCGTCAATGCCGCGATCACGAACGGTAGCGTTCCGCCGATCAGCAGGCCGATGACGACCATGGGGCTGACCAGGTTGAGGCCCGTCTGCTGCAGCCCGACCGCCGACGAGTAGGCAGAGAATAGCGCCAACGCCGTCAGCGCCGCCGACCCGATCGCGAAGCCCTTGCCGATGGCGGCGGTCGTATTCCCGATCGCATCGAGACTGTCCGTGATGCTACGCACCGCCGGTCCCAGACCGCTCATCTCGCTTATCCCACCAGCGTTGTCCGCTACGGGGCCGTATGCGTCCACCGACATGGTCACGCCCACGGTTGCCAGCATGCCGACGGCGGCGATCCCGATGCCGTACAGACCGGCGAAGTGGTACGCCAGCCAGATCGCCGCGCAGATCAGCAGCACCGGCACAGCGGTCGAGATCATCCCGACGGACTGACCCGCGATGATGTTCGTGGCCGCTCCCGTCTGCGATGCCTCGGCGATCTTCCTTACCGGCCCTGCCGCGGTGTAGTACTCGGTCGAGAGCCCGATGAAGATTCCAACCAGCGATCCACCAAACATGGCCCAGAACGGTCCCAGCGGGCTGTACGCGACGTTACCGGCGAACACATCGAGCTCGATCGTCACCCACGCCGCCACGACCCAGAAGAGAATCGCCGCGATGTACGTGCTGTTGCGCAGAGCGGCGGCCGGATTCGCCTTCTCCATCAGCTTCATCGAGAAAATACCGATGAAGCTGGCAACCAACCCGAACATGACATAGAGGATCGGGAGAGTCACGGCTTCGAGCCGCTGGGTCGTTAGAATCTGCGTCGAAGTGGCCCCGATGGCGATCGTCGCGATGACCGAACCGACATAGGATTCGAAGATATCGGCGCCCATTCCAGCGACGTCTCCGACATTATCGCCCACGTTGTCGGCGATCGTCGCCGGATTGCGCGGGTCGTCTTCGGGGATGCCAGCCTCTACCTTGCCCACCAAGTCGGCGCCGACATCGGCCGCCTTGGTATAGATCCCACCACCCACGCGTGCGAAGAGCGCGATCGAGCTCGCACCCATCGCGAAGCCAGCGATGATCTCGCTGAAGGTCTTGAAGGCGGTGTCGCCCGTCAGTGTGCCAGCGTAAACGAGGAACACGATCCCCAAGCCTAAGAGACCCAAGCTCGCCACCGAAAGTCCCATCACTGCACCGCCGTTGAAAGCGATGCGCAACGCCTTCCCCTGACCCGACACGCGGGCCGCCTCCGAAGTGCGCACGTTGGCGATCGTCGCCGCATTCATGCCGAAGAAGCCCGCGAGCAGCGAACACGTCGCTCCGCCGACGTAGGCGAGCGAAGTCGGTAGAGACCTCAAGGCCACGAAGAGCAGTATGGCGACGACGACGATGAATGGAATGAGTACGGAGTATTCGCGCCTCAGAAACGCGCGCGCCCCCTCCTGAATCTGCTGCGCCAGGCCGGCCATGATCTCGGAGCCTGCCGGCTGTTTGCGCAGGTAGAAAAAGATCAGTCCGGCAACTACTAGTCCCAGAATACCCATGGGCGCCGCGAAGTTCACAGCGAAGCCTGTCACCAACCCTCCTTGTTGTTCCACCAGTTGACAGAGGCCGACCGGCACGGAACGCCCCATCGAAGTCGCTCGCGCCGGAACGGCTTACGGTTCGTTCATTCGTCAGTCTCCGTGGCATTCGATCCGCCGACTGCCACGTTGTAGCGGTTCATCGCCGCGTCGATCCCTTCCCGCGCCCATACCGCTACGCCCTCTACCAAGCGCGGCAGAACCGCGAGAACGGCATCCTCGTCGGCCGGGTCGTCGAACTCTGATAGCACCCAGTCCGCCAAATCGACGTCGGGCGGAGCGGCGCCAACGCCTATCCGCAAGCGAGCGTACTCGCGCGTGCCCAGCGCCAATTCCACCGACTGCAACCCGTTGTGGCTGCCCGCCGAGCCCCTGGCGCGAAAGCGCGGTCGACCCGGCTCCAGCGCTACATCGTCGACGACGACGAGCAGATCGTCCTGTTGGTCGAGAGATTGGCTGTGCGCCAACGCGCTGACGGCGATCCCGCTACGGTTCATGTATACGGTGGGTTTCACGAGCCAGACCTCGCCTACGCCCGCCAGACTCGCCGTCGCGCGAAGCCAGAGATCTTCTTGTTGAAACGGGGTCGCCGACCAATGGCGGCACAGCGCATCCAGCAGCCACCAGCCGACGTTGTGACGTGTGGCATCGTACCGGGCTCCCGGATTGCCCAGCCCCACAACAGCTTTCAGTCCTAGCCCTCCTCGGTCTCTTCCTCCTCGGCGGGCTTGCCACGACCGATCACCTCCGGTTCGGCCTCTTCCTCTGCAGCCTCCAACTCAGCCTCGGCTTCCTCGACCTCCTGCTTGAGGACGGCGGGCGGCACGACGGAGCAGACGGTGCCGTCGAGGTCGCTCAGTATCTCCACACCCTCGGGCACGACCAGATCCTGCACGCTCGCGACATCACCCATGCCCAGGCCCGAGACATCGATCTCCAGAGCTTGCGGGATATTCGAAGGGAGACAGCGAATCTCCACTTCCATCCGGTGGTGCTCCAAGATCCCGCCTTCTTTGACGCCCGGCGCCACGCCGATGATCTCGATCGGAACGTCGAGCTTCACTTTCTCATCTTTGTGAATCGCCAGAAAATCGACATGCAGCACTTCCGGCCGGCACGGGTGCAGCTGCACCTCGCGAATCAGAACGTTGGCCGTTTTGCCGTTGTCGATCTTCAAGTCGATGACCGTGTTCTCCCAGTGGACCGAGGTGAGGACTTTTTCCAGCTCGCGCCAGTCCAGCTGGCAGGCCTGCGTCTCCTCGCCATGACCGTAGACGATAGCGGGGACATATCCCGCACGCCGCAACGAGCGAGCTGCGCCCTTGCCCGTCTCGCTCCTCCGTTGAGCCGCCAACTTCACTTTGCTAGCCATCTAACTGCACACCTTCCTCTTCTCTTTGAGAAGCCGTTTCTGCCGACTACTGAAACAAACTGCTGACGCTCTCGTTGTCGTGAATGTACCGGATCGCCCGCGCCAGAAGGTCCGCCACCGGGAGAATCCGCAGCCCGGGCCACCGCTTCTCTTCGGCCAGGTGGATCGTGTCGGTTACCGCGATCTCGGCTACATCGAGATTCGACAGTCTCTCCACCGCCGGCCCACTGAGCAACGCGTGCGTCGCGCAAAGATAGATGTCTTGCGCGCCATGGGCCTTCAGGGCGTGAACCGCCTCGACCATCGTGCCGCCCGTATCGATCATGTCGTCCGGGATCAGGCAGTTCTTCCCTTTCACATCGCCGACGACGTTGACGACCTCGGCGACGTTCGGAGCCGGACGGCGCTTGTCGATCATCGCGATCTCGCCGCCCAGGCGGCGCGCGTAACCCCGCGCCATCTTCGCGGCGCCGACATCGCTCGCGACCACGACCAGCGGCGTCATCTCCCGCTTGCTGTAGTGCTCGACAAAAACCGGCAATGCATACAGGTGATCGACCGGAATGTCGAAGAAAGCCTGCAATTGATGCTGGTGGAAGTCCACCGAGACCACCCGATCGGCACCCGCTTTTGCGATCAGATTCGCCAGCAACTTCCCGCCGATCGCCACGCGCGGCTGATCTTTCCGATCCTGTCGGGCATAGCCGAAATAGGGAACCACCGCCGAGACCCGCGCCGCCGATGCCCGGCTGGCCGCATCGAGCAGCAGCAACAATTCCATTATGTTGTCAGCCGGCGGCACCGTCGGCTGAATGATGAATATGTCACGTCCTCGTACGTTCTCGTCGATGCGCACGAAAATCTCGCCATCCGAGAACGATCTGATCGTCACGTCGCACAAGCCCACGCCCAGCCGCCTGGCGATCGCTTCCGCCAAGGGGCGGTTCGCCGTTCCCGAGAGCAGCATCATTTCTCGGCTCTTGGGGTCAATTTCCGATGTGTCCATCGCCTTTGAAAATCGTTGGGATTTCGGGGCCCCGCAACTTATCGCCGCCCCGAGAAACCGTCAACGGGTCCGCGCTTCACCACACGTTTCGCACCAAGTTCACGCTGTCAAGACGACCTGTGCCTACCAACCCGCGCCAGCCGCCTTGTCCGAAACGTCGACTGTCTCCACATTTCCCGACCGTGAACATGATGATTCATCTGCTCAAGTTCGTGTTCGGTCTGGGCGCGCTTTACCTGGGCGCCGACCTGATGATCCGGGGCGCCTCACGTCTGGCCAGGCGCCTGGGCGTCAACGCGCTGATCGTCGGCTTGACCGTCGTGGCGATGGGCACCTCCATGCCCGAGCTACTGGTTGGACTCGTGGCATCGCTGCGCGACAGCGGAGACATCGCCATCGGCAACGTCGTCGGCTCGAATATCGCCAACATCGCGCTCATCCTCGGCATCGCCGCCCTGATCCGATCGATCCGTGTGCAGATGCGGCTGCTCGTGCGCGAGGTGCCGATCATGATCTTCGCCTCGCTCGCCTTCTATATCTTCGCGCTGGATAAGGAGTTGAGTCGTTTCGACGGACTGTTTCTGGTCCTCGGATTCATGGCCTACACGCTGTACCTCTTGGAGGGCGCGCGGCGCGAGTCCCCCGCCATCGAGGTCGAGTACCAGAAGTTCGTTCCGGCCGGTGGAACGATCTGGGGACACATCCTCATGACCCTCGTTGGTCTCGGCGCTCTGTTGGGCGGAGCGCACATGGTCGTGATCGGTGCCGCCTCGACGGCCCGCTTCCTGGGTGTCTCCGAACTCGCCATCGGCCTAACCGTCGTCGCCATCGGCACGTCATTGCCCGAGTTGGCGACCGCCATCGCCGCTTCCATCCAGGATGAGGGCGACATCCTGGTCGGCAACGTCGTAGGCTCCAATATCTTCAACCTGTTCGCCGTGCTGGGCGCCGCTTCGATAGCCAAGCCGATTCCCGTCGCCGTTTCGGTGATCAAGGTCGAGGCGCCGGTCATGCTGGCGGTGAGCATCCTGGTCCTGCCCTTCGTCTGGACCACGCTGCGGCTGACGCGCTGGGAGGGCGCCGTCTTCCTCGCCGCCTACCTCGCCTTCGTCGTTCTCATCGCGCTACCCGCCTAGCCTGTCCCGCGTGGGGGCTGAGCCACGCAAGACTCCGGGACCAGACGACGTGAGGAGGTCAGCTGTTGTGAGGGCAGGTATGGTAAGGATTGGCCCGGGTGGGGTCGAACCACCATTTCTGGATCCAAAGACCGGGCAGCTACTCCCTAACGCCCACAAACCAAGGTGCGGGGCGGCATCGCATCCGCCCCAGAGGTGCCGCAAAGCACCCAAGGCACCCGTTCTTGTCACCCATTCTGACACCGATAGCAACAAACAAGAGAGCCGAAGAGCCGACCCAAGACGAGGAGGTAGGAGTCGCCCGAGCCCGCCGTCTCTACGCCTGCTTATGCGTCACGATCTCACCGGCCGTGATCTCTGGAGGACCAAGTTCCACATCGCCCAGGTTTTCCTCCACCCATTCCCTGGCCAGCGCGTTGGAGATCTCGGCGCCTTCTTGGTTGTCGAATACACTGATCGTCGCCAGCTCCCCCTCGCCTCCATCCACTAGGTAGTAGGAGACGAAGCCCTGACGCTTCGCGAGGATGGGGATGAAGCCCTCTTCGACGCGACGCGTCAGCTCTTCCATTTTGCTCTTGTCGATCCTGTATCGGCGGATACTGGTATACATGGGGCACCTCTCTTTTCGCACGAGTACTCATCCGGACCCTATCTTAGCAGTCCGGAAGTGGGAAGCGGGGCAACTCCTCCTCCAAGACGGTAGGCAATCTCCAATGTACAGGCTTGATGCGAATTCGGCCAACTTGTCACAGTGAAGCTCGGATCTTCAAGAGGCCGCGCCTATACGTCACGCGACACCTACTGCGCGAGCCGATTGCAGACGCTCGATCGCGGCGAGCCGTCAGTCCCTACACCGTCGCGGAGGAGATGCGGCATGAAGATCTCGAGATGATCATACAGACCTACGCCCACCTACAGCGCGACCGGCAGCGGCTAGCGGGTGGCCGAATATCGTGAGCCGGATTTTACCGAAATGAAACGGGCAAGCGGTGCTGCCTGACACCCAGATTGACCCCCGCGCGAAACCCACGATGGGCCGCCTACGGCAAGAAGCTAGGTATCGTGCGGAATTGGCCCGGGTGGGGTCGAACCACCGTTTCTGGATCCAAAGTCCAGCGTCCTGCCATTAGACGACGGGCCAGTCGCGGCGAAATCGCCGCGTAGTATCGCCGCAATCTCTTCAGATGACCACCACGGATCAAGGCCCGCGGCGTGAGCTCTCGCCCCGGCCTACACCGGACCGTGTGCGGCGACGACTCGCACGTCGGCGAGTTCGTCGCGCAACTCCGCTGCGACACCGTCGCGTTGCTCTTCGTCTTCGTAGACGGCGAACAGCGCGGAGCCGCTGCCTGAGAGCATCGCCACTAGCGGCTCCGTCTCGGCCAGCCGATCTCGCAACACCCCCAGCCTCGGCTGCCATTCATAGACGACGGGCTCGAAATCGTTGACCGCCAGCGAGCGGATTCCGCTCCAGCTCGTCAGCGCCGACATAGACAGCTCGAACGGCCGTCTCGGTTCGGCAACACCCTCCCCCTCGTACCATGTGTCCCATCGCGTATACGCCTCCGTCGTCGATAACTGCAGGTCGGGGAGCAGGACGACCATGGGAAGCGGATCCGGCGCGGGGATCGGCAGTAGCCGGTCACCCCGTCCCCAGCCGACGGCGAGCGGGGCGTCGGTCACGAAGAACGGCACATCGGACCCCAACTCAGAGCCCGACCGCAACAACTCCCCTTCTTCCAGCGGCGGATCCGCGTACCCGGCCAGAATCCGCAACACCGCCGCCGCATCGCTCGATCCGCCGCCGAGTCCCGAGCCCAGCGGCACGTTCTTCTCCAACTCGATCTCCGCGCCGCCGTCGCCGCCGAATCGTGACAGGAACAGCTCGGCGGCACGAGCCGCCAGGTTCTCGCTTCCTTCCGGTACTGGCTCCGATCCGCTCAGACGGAGCGTGACACCCGGAGCGCTCCGTCGCCGCATTCGCAGGCGATCACAGAAGTCGAGACGGCAGAAGATCGTCTCCAGCGGGTGGAACCCGTCAGTCCCGCGGGGGAAGATGCGCAGCCGCAGGTTCACTTTCGTCCGGGCGGCGGTTTCCAGCCACGTGTCATCGCTCAATCTCGAGATCCTCCGACTCGGTCGACGCCATGGTCTTCAGCACTCCCCTCAACGATCTTCTCGCTGTGCCCGACCTCACCCCAAGACAGGCCGAGCCGGCCCAGATAGTACAAACCCAGCAACGTGACGGGAGTGAAGGCGCCGATGTGAAAGGCGGCGGCGAAACTGACCGCCTGGCTGGCCGGCACCCCGAAGGCTCCCAGCGCCAGCCGGACGCTCGCCTCGAACGGGCCGAAGAAGCCCGGCGACGAGGGAACGGATACGAGGAACGCGTTCACGGCCTGGAGGAAGACAGCGCCCAGGTAACCGGGCTGGGTGATACCGAAAGCCAGCATTCCGACGTAGAGGGCCAGCGCGCCACCCAGCCAGTGTGCGAAGGACCAGGCGAACCCGGCGGCCACCAGGTTGGGGCGCCGCATCGAGCCCAGCCCGTCGACGAACGACCGTAAGACGCCGACGATCTTGTCCGCGACCCGCGTCGGCAGCAGGCGCCCCAGCGAGGCACGGAACACGGAAGCGGCGAGATCGGGGCGCGTGATGAGCACCAGTAAGGCCGCGGCGACACCTCCGAAGACGAGCAGCACGAAGACCACTTTACCGCCGATCTCTTCGCCGAGTCCCGGAGCGAGCCGGAAACCGGGCAAGAAGAGCGGCGCCGCCAAGAAAGCCGCCAACGTCAAACCGTCGAAGAGGCGCTCCACGACCAGCGACCCGAAGGACGCGCTAACGCTGATGGGCTGACTGCGGCTCAGTGCGTAGGCCCTAGCGAACTCGCCGACGCGGGCGGGCAGCAGATTGTTGGCCATGAAACCGATGCAAGTGCTGGCGAACCGGGAGTAGAACGACGGTCGTGCCAACGCCGGTTTCAAGAAGACCTTCCAGCGCGCGGCGCGCACGAGGAACAGCGAGGTCTGCATGGCGATGGCGAGGAGCAGCAACCCGAAGTTGGCGGCGCGCAAATGCCCCCAGAGCTCGGCGAAGGAAACGTCGTGCAGGGCCCAATAGAGGAGCAGCAGGCTGACGGTGAGCCCGATGACCGTCTGCCAGGCGCGCGTCATCCGGCCGAGCCCGTCTTTTCCATCGCGTGGGCGACCAGACCCATCGCCTCCTCCAACAACGAGCGGACCCGGGTCATGTCCGGGTCCCGGCCTTTCATCATGCCGTCGGCCTCGTTGGACAGCTCCCTCGCCCTGGCGAGCGCCGCCTCCGGCGCGTAGGTCAGAGAATCGATATCGACGATGTGCTCTTCGGCCGGTTGGGTCGCCGCCTCCAACGCCTCCTCGGCTCGCTCGAGGGCGGCGCGGACCTCGGCTTCGGTCTCGGCCAGCAGATAGGCGCGCATCGCTTCCAGCGCGTCGCTCAACTCGACGGCGAAGGTCTGCAGACGCCAGCGTGGCCCCTCCAGCACTGCCCGCACCGCCGCACCGGCGCGACGCGCCACCCTGCCGAGTTCGGGATGGCCGAACGCCACCGCCCGCTCGCGCAAATGCCTGAACGTGTAGGCCAGATCCTCCCCAACCTTCGAACCCCCCGACCCACCGCCTGCCATCTCGGTGCGCAGGCGATCGACCGTATCGAGGCTCCCCGTCACCTCGAGCGCGAAGAAGGCCTCCCACGAACCCGCACCGTGCTCCGCCATCGGACAAGCTTCCAAGTGGGGCCCCGGCGCATCCTCGAAGAACTCGCTGATCCAGACGATCTCACGTTGCGCGGCGGTATCGAGCACCTGGTCCTTCAGGTCCTCGATGTCCGCCGGGACGAAGTCTCTCATCCCGGGATCCTCACCCTTGATCAACTCCGTCGCCACATCGTCCAAGGCTTGCTGTGCGCGGCGGAACAAGACCAGATGACCGGGTCCGACCGTGGCGCTGGTGTCGGCGATCCTCAGGATCACTTCCTCCACGGCTGCGACAGCGGTGCCCACGGCCCGGATATCCTCCACGCCTTCGATGCCCCTCAGCGGTCGCACGCGACGCAGCAGCCGCTTGAGGGGCTCGCGATTGCGGGGATCGCGCTCCAATACGGAGAGCGCATCCCCGATCTCGGAGGCCAGCCCACGCAACTCGGTTCCCAAATACAGCCGAAAGCGTGCCCGGTCCCGGGGCGACGGCAGCGGCGGGTTGGTCGCTTCACCCAGTCGGCGCGCGAGCGCCTCGGCCCGGCGCGCCTGGTCCGGCGGCGGCGACCCGGCCGACCTCACCATCTGGCGGATCTCGCTCACCGCTGTCTCCAGCGATTGTCGCAGGTAGGGATCCCAGTGTCGCCGGCCGGTCGCCAGATCGTCGCCTACCGCCTGCATGGCGGCGGCCGCCCGGGCTATCGACTCCTGGTCCGCCATCCGCGCGCTGCCACGCAGGGCGCGCGACAGACGCCGCAGCTCCGCCGCATCCAGAGCGCCGCTCGAACTCAATACCTGTCGCAGTTTGTTGAGGTAATCGTCCGCCTCTTCGATGAAGAACTCCAGCAACGTCCGCGGCATCTTCTAGCCCCCCCAGTGGCTACACGCCTCGCGCACCAGTTGTCGCATCTCACTCACGGCCCGCTCCATTCCCACCAGGACCGCCCGGCTCACCACCGAATGCCCTATGTTCAACTCCTCGATCGTCTCGATCGCTGCCACCGGGCCCACGTTCTCGTAGGTGAGCCCGTGCCCGGCGTGCACGGCCAGCCCGACTTGGCGGCCGACCTCCGCAGCATCCCGCAGACGCCGCAGTTCCGCTTCTCTGCCCCGCAACGAGGCGTTGGCGTACTCGCCCGTGTGCAGCTCGACGGCATCGGCCCCCAGCTCTCGCGATAATCTGAC
>JASFLD010000012.1:0-18435 GCA_050118275.1 Gemmatimonadales bacterium | reverse complement strand
GCTTCGGTCTGGAGTCGCCGCGCGGCGGCTATTTGCAGCGATACCAGTTGGCGGTGAGCGAGATCGGTCCCGGTTGGAGCCTGGCGCTGCGACGTGGCCGTCGCTCGGTGGCACTGCGCCAGCGCGAGGACTTCTGGGGAGTCCCGTGGACGGCGGGTACGGTAGAAGGTGACGCCCGATTCGTCGGCGCGCAGGTACCGGAGCCTGGGCTCGAGGCGAGCGAGACGGTCTGGATCGCCCACCTGACTCACAACTCGGCGCCGCGAGCCTGGCTGGAGGCGGCGACGCGGGCGGGGGCCGTCGGTCTGGTGCTGGTGGTCGCGGACCAAGTCGGACCGCCCGTAAGTGATTGGCTGGAAGAGGGTGAGCCGGTGTACGAGCTGGGCGACGTGGAGTCGCGCCTCCCGGCTGTTCTGGTGTTGGGGGAGTCATTGCAGAGCGCGCTCGAGGCTCTGGGCGTGGCTGTCGAGCCGTCGATGATGTCATCGGCCACCGCAGGGAACGATGTGCGGGTCGAGCTATCGGCAAATCTCAGCGCGGAGATGATCACGGCTCCCAACGTGATTGGTGTTCTACCCGGCGGCGACGATCGGCTGCGCGACGAGTTCGTGCTGATCAGCGCACACATGGATGGACTGGGCGTTGGGCCGGCGGTGGATGGCGACTCGATTTACAACGGCGCCGACGACAACGCTTCGGGAACGGCCGCGGTGCTCGAGGTCGCGGAGGCGCTGGCGGCGCTGCCGGAGCGGCCACGGCGGTCCATCGCGTTCCTGGCGGTAAGCGGCGAGGAGACGGGCCTACTGGGCTCGGCGGCGTTCGTGGAAAACCCGCCTATCCCGCTGGAGCGTATCGTCGCCAACCTGAACATCGACATGATCGGCAGGAATTGGGAGGACACGATCTCGGTGATCGGGAAACCGTACTCGACACTCGGAGTGCTGGTCGATAGCGTCGCGGCCGCACACCCGGAGTTGGGTATGACGGTCGTGGGTGACCGGTGGCCTGCGGAGCACTTCTTTTTCCGCTCGGACCACTTCAACTTCGCCCGCAAAGGGATACCCGCGGTCTTCTTCTTCAACGGCGTGCATCCGGACTATCACCAGCCGTCGGACGAGGTGGACAAGATCAAGTTCGAGAAGGCGGCCCGGATCAGCCGGCTGGTTTTCGAGGTCGCCCTCGCCATCGCCGATGCGGAGCAGGCCCCGCGCTGGGACCGGACGGCGCGGGACAGGATCGTGGAGGACGCGCGTTGATCCGCTTTGGCCCAGCCGGCTGGAGTTACCGAGACTGGGCGGGTGTTGTGTACCCCGAACCGCGCCCGAGAGGCTTCGATCCGCTCGCGTACCTGTCACGATACTTCGACGCCATCGAGGTCAATTCGACTTTCTACCGTCCACCACCTTCAGAGACAGCGCGGCGTTGGGCGCGGCGCGTGTCGGACAATACGGACTTCAAGTTCACGGCGAAGCTGTGGCAGCGTTTCACCCATCAGCGTGAGTCGGCCTGGACACCAGACGAGGCCGGGGCTGTCCGGGCCGGGTTGGATCCACTGGCCGAAGCCGGGCGGCTGGGTGCGGTACTGGTGCAGTTTCCGTGGTCGTTCAAGGCGAGGGAGGATTCTCTGGAGTGGCTGGCGGACGTGGCCGATGAGTTCACGGCGTACCCGCTGGCGGTCGAGGTCCGACACGCCTCCTGGAATCGGCCGGAGTTCTACGAGTGGCTGGTTGAGCGGCGGATGGGATTCGTGAACATCGACCAGCCCGTATTCCGGCGTTCGATCGAGCCCTCCGCCAAGGCCAGCGCCAGGGTAGGGTACGTGAGACTTCACGGTCGCAACTACGAGGACTGGTTTCGCGACGAGGCCGGCCGGGACGCGCGCTACGACTACCTCTACGAGCGCGGCGAGCTCGAGCCCTGGGTCGAGAGGATTCGCGAGCTTGCCGACGGTGGTTTGGCAGAGGATGTCTACGTCGTCACCAACAACCATTATCGAGGTCAGGCGGTGGCCAACGCCGTCATGCTGGCTGCGTTGATTCGCGGTCGGCCACAGAAGGCGCCGGAGCCGTTGCTCAGAGCATTCGCCGCTCCGCTGGAGGGCCTGGTGGAGGCGGATAATGGACCCCAGCGTCGGCTGCTGTGACGCATCGGGTTGGCGGTTGTCCTCCCAAACGTCAGACGGCCTTCTATATTTGGTCGCTGTGACGACTCCCCCGGGGAGCCAGTTCTCCTTACAGAGGCGGCGCGAGTGGACACGCGACGGATTCGCAATTTTTGCATCATAGCGCATATCGACCACGGAAAGTCGACGCTGGCCGATCGTTTGCTGGAGTTGACGGGTGCGGTCGAGCCGCGCCGCATGAAGGAACAGGTCCTCGATTCCATGGACTTGGAGCGCGAGCGCGGCATTACGATCAAGGCCCACTCGATCCGCCTGAGCTACCGAGCGGCGGATGGCCTCGACTATGAGCTGAATCTCATCGACACGCCGGGCCACGTGGATTTCACCTACGAGGTGAGCCGGAGCCTTCAGGCCTGCGAGGGAGCGGTACTGGTCGTGGACGCCAGCCAGGGGATCGAGGCGCAGACGTTATCCAACTTATTTCTGGCGCTCGAGGCGCAGCTGACCATCATCCCGGTGATCAACAAGATCGATCTTCCGGCGGCGGAGCCCGAGCTGCGGCGCTCGGAGGTGGCGGACCTGCTGGGTTGTCCGGAGGACGAGGTGCTGATGGTGAGCGCCAAACAGGGCTGGGGCGTGGAGGCGCTACTGGAGGCGGTGGTGGCCCGCGTCCCGCCGCCGAGCGGTGACCGGGAGGCGCCGCTCCGCGCGCTGATCTTCGACTCACAGCACGACAACTTCCAGGGCGCCGTGCCGTTGGTCCGGGTGGTCGACGGCCGGGCGGCACGTGGAACGCAGATCACCTTCGGGTCGAACGAATCCGTGTACGAGGTGAGCGAGGTGGGGTTCCTGCGTCTGGGCGCGGTGCGGACGGACGAGCTGGGCGCGGGTGAGGTGGGGTACATCATCGCCCAGATCAAGTCGATCGCGGACACGAAGGTGGGGGATACGGTGTTGGATGCGGAGCGACGGGCTTCTCAACTCCTTCCCGGGTATCGTGAAGTGAAGCCGATGGTCTTCGCGGGTCTTTATCCAGCGGACACCGAGCAATACGAGCGGCTACGCGGCGCGCTGGAAAAGCTGAAGCTCAACGACGCGGCGATTCACTATGAATTCGAGACCAGCGAAGCACTGGGATTCGGCTTTCGCTGCGGGTTCTTGGGGCTGCTTCATATGGAGATCGTGCGCGAGCGGCTGGAGCGGGAATCCGACCTGGATCTGGTGAGTACGGTCCCCAACGTCGAGTACCACGTGCAGCGGCGGGGCGGGGAAACGGTCGTCGTCGAGAATCCTTCGCGTATGCCGCCGGCGGCGGAAATCGAGTCGATCGAAGAACCCTATGTACGAGTGCGTATCGTGTGCCCGGCCGAATACATCGGAGGAATACAGAAGCTGTGCCACGAACGGCGAGGAAAATACGGTCACATCCACTACATTGATGCCCAACGGGTCGAGATCGTTTACGAGCTGCCGTTGGCCGAGATGGTGCTCGACTTCTACGAGAAACTGAAGTCGCTGACGCGGGGGACCGGCGGCCTCGACTACGACCTGATCGGATACCGGACGAGCGACCTGGCGCGTCTCGACGTCTTGCTGAACGGCATGCCGGTGGACGCTCTCAGCATGATCGTGCATCGTGAAAAAGCCTATCACTTCGGGCGCGCTCTGGTGGAGAAGCTGCGGGAGCTGATCCCGCGGCAACTCTACGCAGTGGCGATTCAAGCGGCGATCGGCAACCGCGTCATCGCTAGGGAGACGATTCGTCCTTTACGGAAGGATGTGACCGCTAAGTGCTACGGCGGCGACGTGACGCGCAAGCGGAAGCTGTTGGAGAAGCAGAAGGAAGGTAAGAGGCGGATGAAGCGGGTCGGGCAGGTGGAGGTGCCCCGCGAGGCTTTTCTTGCCATCTTAGAGGTCGGCTGAGCGGAGGGGCGTTGGGGTGCGTCTTCGGCGCTTGTCGGCTCGGGCTGTCGAGAAACGGTAAAGTGACTGGGGGGTCGAGTGATATCCGACGCTAGTAGAGCTGCGTGGGTCATTGGTGTCGACATAGGCGGCACCAACTTGAACGTCGGCGTCGTTCCGGTAGAAGGTGGTCAACCGATCGCGTTCCGGACACAGGAGACGGAACCTCAGCGCGGTGCCAAATTCGTCGTGGATCGGGTCGTGCGGATGATCAAAGAGGCGATACGGGAAGTGATGGATCAGGAGAGGTGTGGCCGCGAGGCGTTCGCTGGGGTGGGAATCGGCTCGCCGGGTCCGCTGGATCGAAAGACGGGAACGGTGATCAGCACGCCGAATCTCGGTTGGCGGAACTTCCCGCTTCGCGATCTCGTCCAGAATGCCGTGGGGCTGCCGGCGACGCTGGACAACGACGCAAACGCCGCGACCTACGGCGAATGGTGGTTGGGTGCGGGCCGGAACGTGGACACCCTGGTGGGGGTGACGCTGGGGACCGGGATCGGCGGCGGTATCGTGTTGAACGGCGAGCTCTATCACGGCGCCTCGGATGCGGCGGCTGAGATTGGGCACATGACCATCGACTCGACGGGCCGGAAGTGTAAGTGCGGCAACTACGGGTGCCTCGAGGCCTATGCGTCGGGGCAGGCGATCGCCGCTCGGGCGATCGAGGGACTCGAGTCGGGCGCCGTGTCCGTCCTCGCGGAGCTGGCCGGTGACATCCAGAATGTGACGGCCGAGACCGTGTTCGAAGGCGTGGTCCAGGGCGACGACTACGCGACGGAGGTCATCAACGACACGGCGAAGTTTCTGGGTGTCGGCCTGGCCAACCTCATCAACATCTTCAATCCTGAACTTCTCGTGGTTGCGGGCGGTGTGACGCGAGCGGGGGATCACCTGTTCGAGCCGCTGCGGGCCGAGGTGCGGAGGCGGGCGTTCCGCGTGGCGGAGCGGTCATGCAGGATCGTGCCCTCGGAGTTGCAGGGGAAGGCGGGCGTCATCGGCGCCGTCGCCTGCTTCAAGAAGGAGAAGTGGGGCGAGGTCTGAGCCGTGGGCTGTCGTCGGGCTCGCATTCGAGTCGCGGGGTGATTAGCTTGGACGTCGGAATCCACCTCGATTCGCTCGGTGTGCAGCATCTGTCTGCCGTGGGGGGGAAATTGTGGGGTGTGGTCCCGCCGTTCGGGCCCACCGAGACCCGGGAGCATTGATCCACTGGCATGCGCCTGCTGGGTGTCATCGGGACGATGGTGTGGGATACCATCCGGGGTGAGTCTCACCCCGGATGGTGGGTCGAGGAGTGGGGAGGCATCAGCTACGCACTGGCTGCTGCGGACGCGGTAGCACCCGACCGCCTGAGGGTCCGGCCGATCCTCAAGCTGGGTCGAGATCTCGCGGAACGTGGGTTCGCTTTCTTGCGGAGCTTGTCGATAATAGAGACGGATCAATCCGTCGTCATCTGCGACGCGCCCAATCCGCGCGTCGAGTTGCGCTATCGGGGGTTGGAGCGCTATTGCGAGCGTCTCCGGGGTGATGTGTTGCCGTGGTCCTGGG
This sequence comes from Gemmatimonadales bacterium, assembly GCA_050118275.1. Classification (GTDB taxonomy): domain Bacteria; phylum Gemmatimonadota; class Gemmatimonadetes; order Palauibacterales; family KS3-K002; genus JASFMO01. The sequence goes on along the minus strand of JASFLD010000012.1, from coordinate 12,806 downwards.
AGGAACTGGCGGCGCATGTCGAGGGCTGTGATGCGCTCTACGTCAATTTCATCACGGGGTACGAGTTCGATCTGGAGATCGCGCAATTGTTGCGTCGCCATTTCGGCGGCCCGATATACGCTGACATCCATTCTTTGATGCTGGCCCGAGGGCCGCGTGGGGAACGGACCCTTCGCCCGCTGGGACGCTGGGACGAGTGGCTCGCTTGCTTCGATATCGTACAGGTCAACGAAGACGAATTGAGGGTCCTGGCCGCGGACTGGGGGGACCCGTGGGCATTCGCCGCAGACGCGGTCGGGTACGGTACCGAACTGCTGCTCGTCACGCTCGGACCGGGCGGCGCCGCCTATGTGATGAGCGAGAGTGCGCCCTCGCGCGTCGGGAGCCGGCGGAGCGGAGCGACCGGCTCCGGCCTGACGCGCACCGGGCGAATCAGCGTGGAGAGCGTCAGAGACGGCGATCCGACGGGGTGCGGCGACGTGTGGGGTATGACGGCTTGCCTGGGACTCATCCAAGGGCTGGACGTCGAAGCAGCGATACGTCGCGCCACCCGGCTGGCGGGAGCCAATGTCTCGTACAGAGGTACGTCGGGTTTGAGTCTCTACTTGAGAAGTGAGATTGGTGTTGGCTGATCGAAACGAGCGGCGGAGCGACGACGGGTGACATTCGTTCTGCTGGTGCCGGAGACGGTGGACGAGAAAGGCTTCGAGTCACTGGTCTCAGGATGGGCCAGCGCCGACAGCAGCCACTTGCTGCTCGACGCCAGACACGTGCGGTGGGTGAGTCCCTTCGGAGTGCTGGGCCTTCTGGCGGTCGGTGCGGCGTGGCGGAGCCGTTCCGGCGAACCGGCCTTGCTGCAAGCGCCGGAGAGCCGGGAGGTATCGAGCTATCTGGCGCGAATTGGGTTCTACGAAGCGGCGCGCGAGGTCTTCGATTTCTCGGAGCGAGTCAGAAGGCGGGCGTCGAGCGAGTCGGACTCGCTGCTCGAGATTACGTCGGTGCAATCGCACCAGGATGTGCACGACGTCGTGGATCGGGTCAAAGATCGAGCGGCGGCGATTCTCGGCAAGCGATTGGGGTATCCACCGCCGGCGGTACTGCACTTCAGTGTGATTCTGTCGGAGGTGTGTCAGAACATCGTCGAGCACGCCGGCGCGGACGGTTGGGTATCCGCTCAGACGTACTATTGGAAGCGACGCTTGGGCCGGCTGGTCGTCGTGATCGCCGTGATGGATGTCGGGATGGGATTCCGCGGCTCACTGGCGCGTGAGCACGCGCAGCAGTATGGAGATCGTTGGTCGGACGAGACGGCCTTGGAGGCCGCCTTCCTGCACGGCGTCTCTCGATATCGCGATCCGGGACGCGGCCAGGGCCTGCAAGGGATTCGGAAACAGGTATCGCGTTGGAACGGCCTCTTCACGATCCGTAGCGGCTCGGCTCAGATCGCCGAAGTGCCCGACTGGATAGACGAGCGGCCGATCTCGGCGGGATTGACCGATTTTCCGGGAGCGCAGATCAAGATCGTCTTGCCGCAGCTCGTTCCGGCGGAAGGCGAAGAACGCGGTCGAGGAGTACGGGGGGATGGGAATGGGTGAACCAGCCTGTGCAGGCCAACAGCCTGGGTTCGGTACGGTGCTGCACACCACAGTGGCGACGCTTTTCAGCAATCTCGTGACACGGCCGACCGGTCGAGCTGTGCGTTTCGCCATCGAAGAACGGATCGAACAGAGCGGCGGCACGTGTCTGTCGATTCTGGATTTTTCGCGCGTCGGGATCATCGACTTCAGCTGTGCGGACGAGGTGATCGCGAAGCTACTGCAGAAGTACAAGCTGGCGGACCGGTCCAGAGACGCCTTCTTCGTCGTCACCGGCGTCGCCGAGCACCATCGCGAGCCGATCGAAACCGTTCTGCGAAGACACAACCTGCTGGTGGTGGCCATCGATCAGGACCGCCCGGTGTTATGGGGACCGGCGCCGGCACGACTGCGCTTGGCTTGGGAATGGCTCAACCGTCTGGGGCGTGCCCTTCCCGACGATCTGGCCGCGGCCCAGGGTCTGACGGCCAGAACCGCAGGATCGTGGCTGAATCGGTTGGTGCGCTTTCGTCTGGCAGTCCCCGATACGGGCGACGGATACGCGAGCCTGCCGCTAGTACTCGGACGACGGTGGTACGGGGAAGAGGGCGGCGACGGTATGACGTTTCCAGCCGCCGCGGAGGCGGTGGGCGACTACGGGCTGGGGCTTGGCGGGCCCGGCACGTCAGGCGGCGGGGAGGTTCCGAGGGCCTGATCTGTAGGTTGTCTCACTAAGACATATGTTTGTGTCATATTGGCGGCGCCCGTTGACCCTCCATCGGACCGCCAATAGATTCATCGCGTCTGCTACCAGCGGTTTTGCGAGGCGCGGAGGGTGTCATGGCGGCGGCGACTATGCTAGACAAAATAGAGGCGGTCATCGACGAGATTCGTCCGGCAATCCGGGCGGACGGCGGCGACATCGAGCTCGTCGCGTTCGATCCGGACGAGGGGCGTGTCGAGGTCCGTTTGGTCGGCGCCTGCCACAGCTGCCCCTATTCGTTGTTGACGTTGCAAGGCGGCATCGAGCAGCGGCTCCGCCGCCAGCTGCCGGAAGTGAAGACCGTGGTCGCGATCTGAGTCACCGGCACGGCGTCACCCCAATCACGTCGCGCAGGACCGGCATGGGTGTACCCGTGCCGGTTTCTTTTATATTTGTCAGACTCTCATGACTGGATGGCTGCTGTCGCAGCGACGTACGAGACCAGCTACGGCGAGGTATTCGATAGACATGGATGATGCACGGCGACCCGATGCGACGACGAAGCGCAAATTGCCGCTATTCGGCGAATCCGGAGGGCCGGAACCGGCGCAGCGACCCGAGCCGGCGCCCAAATCCGCCCCCCAAGAACCCCAGCCGATCCCCGGAATACGGTACGTCGTAGCCGTGAGCTCGGGCAAAGGGGGCGTGGGCAAGACGACGGTAGCGGCGAATCTGGCCACCGCGCTCTCGCTCCGAGGTTCACGGGTCGGACTGATGGACGCGGATGTCTACGGACCCGACATCCCGATCATGTTCGGTGTCCACTCGCGTCCTCGCGTCACCCGGGATGAGCGTGTAGTGCCGCTCGAGGCGCACGGCGTCAAGCTGATGAGCATCGGATTCCTGCTGGATGACGACACGCCCGCGATATGGCGTGGGCCGATCGTGATGGGAATCATCCGCCAGTTTCTCCAGCAAGTGGACTGGGGAGAGTTGGACTACCTGATCGTGGACATGCCGCCGGGGACGGGTGACGCGCAGCTTTCGCTGGTGCAACTGGTGCAGGTGGATGGGGCGTTGATGGTCACGACGCCGCAGGGCGTGGCGGTGGCGGATGTGCTGAAGGGTATCAAGATGTTCGAGCGCGTAGATGTCCCGGTGCTGGGCCTGGTCGAGAACATGAGCGGCTTCGTCTGTCCGCACTGCGGTGGTGAAACGGACGTCTTCGGCCGAGGAGGTGGGCGCAAACTCGCGGCGGTCGCCGGCGTCGAGCATCTGGCCGACATCCCGCTGGGTACGTCAGTCGTCGCCGAGAGCGATGCCGGCCGTCCCACGGTGATCGCCGACCCGGACTCGCCGGTGGCCAAGGCATTCGAGCAGTTGGCCGACAGGCTCGCAGGCATTCTGGAGACGGTCGAGAAGAGCGCAGAGACCCCGCGCCCCTAGCGGTTGACTCGCCGGCGGCGCGGCGCACCGCTGAGACGATGACTATCGTCACTCTGCTGTCCGACTTCGGGACTCGGGATGGATTCACGGCGGCGGTGAAGGGAGTCGTGCTGTCCATCGCCCCGCAAAGCCAGGTGGTGGATGCGGCGCACGATGTGGCGCGGGGTGACATCGTGGCCGCCGCCTGGGTTCTGTTCCAGTACTGGACCCTCTATCCGGCGGGAAGCGTGCACCTGGCGGTGGTCGACCCCAGCGTCGGCAGCGCCCGCAGAGCGCTGGCCTTACGAGCCAACGAGCGTTTCGTTGTGGCTCCCGACAACGGTCTCGTCACGCGGGTTCTGGCCGCGGCGACGGATTGGCGTTGCGTCGAGATCAGGGAGCCTCGCTTTCAGCGTCCCGCTGTATCGCACACCTTCCATGGCCGTGACGTCTTCGCGCCGGTTGCGGCCCATCTGGCCAATGGGGTGTCGTTGGAGGAACTCGGCCCCCCATTGGTTCAGCCTGTGCGGCTGCCGCTCGCCTCGCCTGTGAGGTCGGACCGGGAGATACGAGGGAGCGTCGTCCATATCGACGGATTCGGAAACCTGATTAGCGACATCCCGGCCGAATGGATTGACGAGCGGTGGGATTTCGCGATCGGCGAGTGGGAGGCGGGCGCTCTGAGCGATAGCTATTCTGCGGTCGATACGGGCGGCCTGGTGGTCGTCATTAGTTCGCAAGGCACGGTGGAAATCGCGGCTCGTGACGCATCGGCGGCGAAAAAACTGGGGGTCGCGCGTGGCGACCCCGTGATCGGCTGGCGGCGGAGAGCCTAGCCTAGCTGCGCGCGATCGATATGCCGCCCAACGCTCCGCTGACCGAGAGCGTCAGACGGTGCTCGGCCGTCTCCCAGTTCCGACTCAGCCACACACCGTCATCCTGCTTCTCGAGACCGGGCGCGTCGAAGGACATGAGGAAAGTGTTGCGCTCGACCCGGACTCCCAGCTCGGCAGGCACGGCGATCTCGATAGTGCCGAGCCCGACGTTGATGTCGGCCGTGGCATCGTGATCCCAGTCGCCGGAGAAGTCGAGGTTCAGTTTTCCGACGCCGCCTGACACATCGATCCTCTCGCAGCCTGAGTTGCCCAGGTCATCGACCTGGAATTTAGCCGCTCCCGCCTTGAACGTGCAGTGTCCCGCGCGCTCCCGGTTGGGCTCGCTGAATCGGATCTGGGTGTCGCTGGCGCCCGTTTCCAATACGAGTTCCTTGAGTCGCAACCCTCCCAGATCGAGCCGCGCCTCGGCGGCTCCGAACTTCATGGCGAGCGCCAGCGGCGTGGATCCGGACAGATTCACCGCCAGGTTCCCAGCCTTGAGGTCGTAGTCTTGGATGTTGCCGAGGTCGACCTCGTCGCGTCCCTCGATATCGATGCGCAGGCTGCCACGACCCTCCGACTCGAGGTAGCTGCTCGTGAGCCGGAAAGCGTCCTCGTCGTACTTCGAGTTGAGACGGTAGAGCAGCCGGTCGGGCCCGCGACTCAACTCGAAGCGGCCGACGGCGTAGTTGATCTCTACGTCGAGGAAGTCCTGTCCGCGGAGTTGACGCGACTTGGCGATCGTCTTCCAACTCTGGGCGGCGGCCGGACCAACCGCCGGGCCGGCCATCAACGCTAGAAGCAGAAACGCCGGGACGGCACTTCTAGATCTCATCACTCATCTCCTCGGGACGTGGCCTGGTTCTGGCCTTCGCCGCGAACGGTGCCCTGGCTTCCCTGCGCGAATCGGAGGGAATCTCGGGCAGTTGGCCCGGCCGCGCGTAGGTGCGCCGCGTACCGGCCCGGGAGAGTGCAGCGGCGCCCAAGCCGGACGTGGCTGCCACCCATGTGAGGATCCAGGCGGCAGCGACCAGCAGGTCGTGCGCCCAGCCCAGCAGCGGATAGGCCATCTGCGTCATCGCGGCGCCGACGAAGAGAGCCAGCAGTATGCCGAGTCCGTTCAACACGTAGTAATACGAGTTGGAGCGCTGCAGCCGGCCGGGCCAGGTGAAACGATGCCGAGTCAGGTTCTCGCCGGCGGCGTGAGCCACGCCGATATAGCCCAAGAGTCCGAGCAGGCCGAAACCGAGGGCGTAGAAGGGGACGGCGATAGCCGTAACGATCAAGACGGTCAGCACCAAACCGATGGGTAAGAAGAGGATCTGGGCCGCCAGGCCGGCGAGGAACGAGCGACCGAAGCTGTAGGATACGGTATCGCTCACCGTCTCCAACTGATCGCGGAAGAAGTATACGATGATCGCCCCCAGGAACCCGAAGAGCAGATACATCGCGATCGTCTTGGCGAGCGAGCCGAGACCGCTCCACAGGTTGCTGAGCACCGACGGCGGGCCGCCACGGATCCGAATCCGAGGTGCGACCGGCCCCACGACGACGGGCGCGAACTGTCCTGCTTCGCGCAGTCCGCCGACGACGGTGCCCTGGTTCTGAACGTCAGCGTCGATCGCCACCACTTCGCCTTCGACGCGTCCGGTCGGTGCGATGAGGAGCGAACCGTCCGCCACCAGGACGTTGCCGGTCACCGTTCCGGCCAGCACGCCGTCCGTCTCGACCAGGATCAACGTGTGGTCCAGTTCGGCCCCCTCGGGCAGCGTGTACTCGTCCGCCTCGAGCACGATGCGAACCGGTGAGTCTTGGTCGTCCTTGAGTACACGCGCCAGCTGGGGCGCGATACCGATACGGCCGAGCGATCTCGCCAGCCCTTTGAGATTGCTCAACTCGACGACCAGGCCGCCGCCGACGATCTCCCCATGCGCCGCCTGTGCCGTCGCGGCCGCGACGGCCGCAGCGCTGGCCGCATCGGCGACGGTCTCGGCCCAATCGGTCGCGGCTGCGATCGACTCTTCGGATGCCACGGTCGCCGCCACCTCGGTCGACACCTCCACCGAATACGGTGCCAGGGCCTCGAGGATCGCGACTGCCGCCGCGTCGTCGGCTTCGGTTTCCGCGCCGACGAAACCTCCGAGCGCATCGGCGAAATTCCCTTCGGACGCTCCACGCAAGAAATCGCGCCACGCCCGTTCCAGGGCGCCGCCGGGACGATATGTGGCCGCCTCGTTGCCGTCGATATAGACGGTCCCGTCCACCAGCTGAATCTGTCGTGATCGGCCATCATCGAGCTCGAGGCTCAGACTCGCCTCGTCGGCGCCGAGCACGACCGACGTCTGAACGATCTCATCCACCGCCTGCACCGTCTGTCCAGCCAGCGGCGTTGGCAGGAGCCCGCCAGCGAGGAGCAGAAGGGCCAACCGCATGTGCTTAAACATGTGCGTCCACCCTAGGAGGTTGATAGCCGACAACGCGATACAGTACCCAGATCGCGAACAGAGACAACGCCGTCATGAGGGCCAGGGCGCCCGCGAGCCCTACCCCCGGTATCGAATCGCCCAGTCCTGACCACCACTCGGCCAGGCCGCTGAAGTGTAGGTACGCGACGACCTCGATCGCCGCCGCGATCAATTGCTCCCACGCGTAGCTGCTGAATCGGGCCAGGAGCAGTGCGAGCGGGACGTCCATGGTCTTCTGCAGCCAGGCGGCGGCCCCGACCAGGGTCAGCGCCCAGGCACCGATCACCGCAGCCGCTATGCGCGGCGCTCGATGGGCCAGCCGCACGAGCAGCCCCGGAGCCTCCATTCGTTTGGGAGCAGGGATGCGGACGTGCTGCATGACCCGTTGTTCGAAGCCACGGGAAGGCTCCACGCCACGTAGGGAGGCGAGGGTCAAAAGGAACCCCCGCCACTCGGCCGCCTTCGCCCGGCAAGCCGGGCATGACGCCAGGTGGCTTTCGATGGCCGGTAGGTCGTGGGCCTCGGCCTCATTGGCCACCCACAACTCCAAGGCCAGCTCGGAGAGATGTCCGCTATTAGTCCAGTTTGTCATTTTCACCTGCCCGCTGTATCCCCTTACGCGGGGCTGGCTCTCCAGGTTTCAAGGCCGTGGCCCGGCCCGAAGGTGCCCCGGCACGGGAGATTACGGCTCTTCGCGGAGATGACCCAACATTTCCCTCAGCTCCGCCCGGGCCCGGTGCAGAAAGGTTTTCACCGTGCCGATCGGGACGTCCATGATCTCCGCTATCTCCTCGTATGGCCGGCTCTCGATATGGCGGAGGATGACGGCGGTCCGATATTCCGGCCGCAACCGGGCGATCGCTTCTTCGATCTCGCTCCCGAGCTCCAGGGCGAGCATTTCCTGCTCGGGAGACTCGTCGTGGGACTCGAGGACGATGCGCGTCTCTTCCTCACGCTCGGCGCTGGCGGCGTGAGGTGACCCGTGAATGGATACCGTGGAAAGCCGCGCCCGTCGTAAGTGATCGATGGCGTGGTTGTTGGCGATCTTGAACAGCCATGACGAGAAGCGATAGCTGGGGTTATAGGTGTCCAGGTTATTGAACGCCTTGACGAACGACTCTTGAGCGAGGTCCTCGGCTTGCTCGCGGTCCCCGATCATCCGGTAGATGAGGGAGAAGACCGGTCGTCGGAAGCGTTCGAGGAGCTCGGCGAAGGCGGATTCATCGCCCTCGAGGGCACGCGCGACCAGATCTCTGTCATCGACGTCGCCGAGGGGTCGCGGCGTCTTTGGGGGACCGGCCGGCCCCAGGCCAGCTACGGACTTTCGCTCACGACTCACCGGGTTGCCGCGTGGTGTCTGCTCCGATAGGTTCGCCGCCGTACATGACCGCACCTCATCAACCGTCTACCAGTCCCCGTGGGATCGATCGGGCGAACGAGCGTGGGCGAGCGGTTCGGGAGATGTTCTCGGCCATCGCCGCCCGCTATGATCTGCTCAATCATCTCTTGAGCCTCAATATGGATCGATGGTGGCGCCGCCGCGCAGTTGACCGTCTGGGTTGGGAGGCCAGGCCGCGCGGCCGCTATGTGGACGTGTGTGCCGGCACCTACGATCTGGCGCTGGAACTTGCCAGGCGACCAGGTTTCCTCGGACATGTCATCGCCGTCGACTTCTCTCTGGCCATGCTCGTTCGCGGCATCTCGAAGATCCGGCATCGGCCGATCGCCCCGGCCTGCGGCGACGCTTTGCGTCTGCCGCTGGTTTCGCGAGCTTTCGACGGCGCGATGGTCGCCTTCGGCGTCCGCAATCTGGCAGACATCGATCGCGGCCTCCGTGAGATGCTGCGACTTCTCGGCCCCGGCAGTCGGCTGGTGATCCTCGACTTCGCCATGCCGGCGCGCGGGCTGCTCGGGACGCTCTATCGCTTCTATTTCGCGCGCGTCCTGCCGTTGGTCGGACGACTGGTGTCGAAACATAGCTATGCTTACAACTACCTTCCAGAGTCGGTGCTCGACTTTTCGCCTCCCGCCGAGCTGGCGGCGCGTATGGCTGCGGCGGGATTCGGCGACGTGGGCTGGGAACGGCTGACGGCGGGGATCGCGTGTGTGTGGTGGGGTTGTCGGCCGGCGGCGGAAGCACGAGTGCCGGACGGTGACTTGACGGATCGAGCTTGACTAGCCAAGTTGTTGCCAGCGAAGTTCTTACCGTCTCCCCCACCCATACCACCGGCCAATCCGCAGTGACATCCGGAGGGCAGCAGTGGCTGTATCCAGTTGGAGGGCCGTCGATCTGCGTCGCCTCCTCTACGCCGTCGCCGGCGGTACTATCATCGTGGCGATTCTGGCTTTCGCCGCGCTGGCCTGGAGTTCGGCTGCACGTCTGGTAGAGCCGGTGGTCGAACGCCAGCTGTCCGAACGTAGTGAGTCGGCGGCCGCCCTGGTCGGGACTTTTGTCGAGAGGGCGAGTGGGGAAGTGCAGCTGCTGGCCGCGGCGCCGACGCTGGTGAGCGCGGCGCGGGAAGGCTCGCGGCTGGCGCGAGCGCGAGGACTGGCTGATCTGTCTGCGGACGAGTTGAGATCACGAGTCGACGGCGCGTCGTTGTACGTGAACCGAGATGCTGAGCTGTTCCTGAAGGAAGTCTTGCCCGCGACCCAATTCGACGTCTTGCTGTTGACCGATCGCTACGGGTTCGTTGTGGCGAGTAGTGGGCCGGTGTCGGATCGCCTGCTGAGCGACGAGCCGTGGTGGAACTCGGTCTCGGCAGGAGTCGGCGGTGGGTCGGCGATCCGGCAAGCGGCGGCCCCGGGCTCTGCGGCGCTGCCCGTTACGGTTCCCGTCGTCGATCAGGACGGGGCCCGGCTGGGCGCGATGATCGGCATGGTCGCCCTCGGGCGTTTGCAGGAGACGGTCTCCAGCCTGGCGAAGGGGTGGGGTTACGTCCAGGTCGTGGACGAGTCGGGCTTGCTGATCAGCGACCCGAGCGACGAGCACATCTTAAAGAAGCATCCCGATCCAGGGGCACTGCAGCTGGGACGATTGACTCACACTGTCGGGAATGACGGCGAGCCGCTGGTCGGCACGGTGACGCCGTTGCTGGACGGCCATTGGCGGGCGGCCTACTGGGTCAGCGAGGAGCAGGCGTACGATCTGCTGATTGCCGCCCGACGGGCGATCGGGATCGGCCTGGTGATCGCGTTGGTGACCGCGCTGGTCGGGATCGTGGTGGCGGGCGGCTGGGTGTCTCGCGAGATCGGCCGTCCGGTGCAGATGGTGGCAGAAGCGGCGGAGCGAGTGGGAGGTGGCGATCTGCGGATAAGCGTCGAGACGTTTGGAAAGGGCGAGGTCGCCAAGTTGTGCGAGGCAGTGCAGCGGATGATCGATCGGCTCCGAGATCTGGTGGGCTCGCTGCGGGAGGCCAGCTACCATACCCAGTCGCGCAGTCAAGAGATCGCCAGTGCCGTTTCGCAGCTATCCACGGGGACGGAGGAGATGACCACGACCCTGGCGCGTCTGACGGGCGAGGCCTCGCATCACGCGGAAACGATACAGGAGATCGATTCCCGCATGAGCTTGTTGGGCGGCGCGGCACGCGATTTGGCGGAGGGGGCGGAGACGGCGATGGAGCGTGGCCGCGAGCTGCGAGGTCTGGCGGAACGGAGTCGCGAGCAGTTGCGGGAGAGCCGCGTCCAGGTTGGGCAGATGTCGGAGCGATCCGGCCTGGCCACATCGAGGCTGATCGACTTCATGAACACTTCTCGCCAGTTCGGTGAGTTCGTCGACCTCATCAAGCAGTTCGCGCGCCGCACCAATCTCTTGGCTCTAAATGCGGCGATCGAAGCGGCGCGCGCGGGGAGCGAGGCGCGGGGGTTCGCGGTTCTGGCCCAAGAGATACGCAAACTAGCCGGTCAGGCGGGCGAGGCGGCCGAGCGTACCGAGGAAACGACGCGAGCGGTCCTCGGTCAGCTCGAGGGCGCGCGCCTGGCGGTGGAGGAGACACGTGCGGCGACACAAGCGATCGGCGTCGTCGTCGAGTCGCTGGACGAGAGCTTCGACCAGGTCGCGCAGGCGGCCGGCGAGAGCGAAGGTTGGGCGGGCGGGGTCGCCGCCGTGAGCGCCAACGTGGAGAGCAGCGTGCGCGGGACGGCTGAATTGCTGTCGGCCGTTGCCGGTGGATTCAGCGACTTCGCCGCGGCGATGGAGGAGCTGGCCGCCGGGATGGAAGAACAGAACGCATCCACGGAGGAGATCGCTTCCGCGGTGAACGCGCTCAATACCTCGGCGTGGGAACTGGCCGGCATGACGGACGTTTTCGTCGTCGAGTTGGGCCACGAGCCTTACCGGGAAGAGAGCGAGCCGCCTGCAACGGGAATGGGGCAAGGTGGGATGCTCGAGGTCGCCGCTCTATGATGAGGGTCGCGATGCGCCAGCGAGATCCTGCCCTCGTGCGCCGGCACAGGGAATCGGTTCGCCGGGAGCGCGACCGCCAGTTGTTCGTCAATGCTCTTGCCTGGGGCAGCGTCGTGGCGCTGGTGCTGGGCGTGCTGGCCGGCATCCTGCGGATGTGGCTGTGGATCCTGGCGATCGAACCGCTGGCGCTGGGCTTCGTTCTGGGTGAGGCCGCGGCGGTACCGTCGTCGGTGCGACACCGTCGGCCACCGCGATGGAGCTACGTCTACGTGCTGTTGCTGGCCTGTGGTGCCTACGTCCTCGTGCACGTGTCCCACTGGTTGGCGACCGACGGATTCGCGCCGGCGCACTCGTTTCTCGAGTTCCTGTCCACAGCGCCCTCATCGACGGGGGCGCGGTTCTTTCAAAACGTCGATCTTGCCAGACAGATCTCGTTGGCGACCGGCGGCGCTGCGTTCCTCAAGTACTGGCTCTGGGCCTTGGAGGGATCGCTCATGGGTGTGGCCGCCTTGCTGGCGTACCGCGGCGGCTCGATCCGCCGGCTCAAGTCTTGAGTGGAGCCAAGCCTGCAGGGTGGAACGGTAGGAGCCTCCGGTGAGTTCGGTGCTATGAGCGGGACCGAGCGAGGTGAGAGCGGAGGAATCTTGCTCGGGTTGATCTCTGATACGCACGGTCTTTTGCGCAACGAGGTTTACGGCGTTTTCGAGCGGGTCGATGCGATCATTCACGCCGGCGATGTGGGTGATTCCGCGATCCTGACGGAGCTGGAAGTGATAGCGCCGGTCCACGCCGTCTTCGGAAACGTCGACGGTTGGGAGACCCGCCATAAAGTTCCCGAGCGGTTCGAAATCGAGTTTCTCGGTCACCTGATCGCGGTCGTCCACGGGCACCAGTGGGGATCACCACGGGCGGAAGATCTATTGTCCGCCTATCCGGATCGCTCGGTGATCGTCTACGGTCATACGCACCAGCCGCGGGTCGAAAAGCGGGCCGGCACGCTCCTGGTCAACCCGGGAAGCGCCGGGCAGAGGCGGTTCGGCCAGCCGGTCACGGTGGGATTGCTGGCGCTGGCGCCGGGACGAGATCCGGCGGCCAAGCTGGTCGATCTCGTGTGAGGGACTATTCGGGAAAGATGACCAAGCGGAATCGCCGTTCGCCGACGACCGTGACTCCGCGCACCAGGTCCGTGACCTCGATGGAGATCTTGTAAGGGCCGGGCTCGCTGTCGATCAGCTCGAGACTCATGTACTCGGGAACACGCACGCCGTTGAACTTCACCACCCGCTCGTAGCTCAGCTCGACCTCGTCGCCTTCTCCGAAGCCAAAGGCGTCCGCCACCCTCGCCAGGACTCCCTT
>JASFLD010000011.1:0-19273 GCA_050118275.1 Gemmatimonadales bacterium | reverse complement strand
ACTCTCGAGCAGCGGGACGTGATCATACCTCGCCACACACCGGAGCAAAGCTATGGCGAGTGGCATGATCGAATCGGATTGCAGGCAGGACAGGTGATCGCAAGCCAGATCGTTCGCGATTTTGTCACGTCAGCGGGTCCTATGGGCCACGAGCATTTTGCTGGCCGGGGCCGTCCGCGGGTCGGGGAGCCGTAATCTTGCCTCTGCAATACCGTGATCTGGTCGACCTACTCGCGCACGAGGGACGCGATCCGTCGTGTCTCATCTTCGAGGACGAGCTGACCGGCATATACAATCGCCGCTTCCTGCTCAGCTACTTCGAGCACAAGGTGCACTGGGAAGGTCAGGAGGATTACCCGCTTTCACTGCTCATCATCGACCTCGACCGCTTCAAAGAAGTCAACGATCAACTCGGTCACGAAGTCGGCGACCAGGCGCTTGCCTGGATGGCTTCGCTGTTGAAGGAAGTCGCGGGCGACGACGGCCTGCCCGTACGTTTTGGGGGAGACGAGTTCGTCTTGCTGCTCCCCAAGACCGGGCGCGTCGCGGCTCGACAGCTCGCCGATCATCTGCTGGTCCGGACACGCGACAGACCGTTCCGGCTGCGCGATACCCACGTCGACGTCCCGATCACGCTCAGTATCGGTTTCGCCACCGCGCCCGAGGATGCCAACAGCCCGCGCGCGCTCTATCATGCCGCGGATACGGCGCTCCTCCACGCGAAGCAGTCCGGGCGCGACCAACTCGCGGCTGCATCGGATGCCGACGTGACGACGGTGTTTCCACAGACGGCGCTTTACCGTCTGCGCACATCGGAGATCGCCGGCCGCGATGCCGAGTTGCACGTTATCGCGACGGCTCTACAGCAACTGGCGCAGGGCCACTCCCAGTTCGTCATCTTCGAGGCGGACTCGGGGATGGGCAAGACAACGCTCCTCGACACCGTTCGCGACAACCTGATCGGTGATGAGAACTTCTGCACGGTGATGGTCAGTGGCGATCCGCACGAGCGGTATCGTCCCTATTCCGTAGCCAGCCGTGTCCTGATCGCTCTGCTGAATCGGCGCGAGGACAAAGGAGCGGCTCTGATCGAGAAGCTGACGCTCGAGGAACTCGAGCACCTCGCACATCTCCTGCCACAGCTGGGCGAGTTGGTGCAGGATTCGGATGCGCAATCCGCCCGCGGCCTGAATCGACAAGTTCTTTTCGCGACCGTTGCCAAACTACTGCCCCAAGCGGTTGACTTCCGGCCGCTCGTTCTACTGGTCGACGATCTTCATTTTGTCGACGAAGCCACGCTCTTGCTGATCCGCACACTGGTCGAGACGCGCAGCCAGAAGCTGTTCGTATGCGGCTCCTCGCAGAGCTTCCTGCGTTTCGAGACTGACGATCAGGTCGTACCACTCGAGCGGTTCTTCTCCACCTATCACCGCGAGCTCGAGATCAGACGGGTCAAGTTACGCGCCTTGGATGAGGGGGACATAGCCAGCTATCTCAGGGACGTCTTCCCCAGGCTTCGTACCCCGCCTCGATTCGAGGCGCAGCTGGCAAGGACCACGCAGGGTAACCCGCTCTTCCTCAGCGAGGTCATCCGCAAGTTAGTCCTGGACCGCAAGATCGAGCTGGTCAACCAGGAATGGGTCGTGGAGCCCCTGGATGAGAGTTACCTACCGAGATCGCTGGACGAGGTGTTGCGCGACCATATCACATCGTTGGACGACGAGGGGCGCCAACTGCTGGCCCACGCTTCGGCCATCGGCGAGCGTATCCCGCTCAGCGTGCTCGCGGGCAGCTCGGGCCTGGACGAGAACCACATACTCGATCTGCTCGACCAGGCCGAGATCCTCGGGTTGATAGATCTCGATTTCGAGGACAACGACCCCGTCGTACGCTTCCTCGGCAAACAGGTGCAAGATGTCAGCTACGCCAGTATCGATCCGGAGCAGCGCGCCGGTCTGCACGAGGATCTCGGCCTATACCACGAGGGGCTATACCAGCAGCGGGCCCTCTCCGCTCCTTCCGCGCTTGCTTACCACTTCGATCGCTCGGCGAACACGGAGAAGGCGTTCCACTACTCTCGATTACAGCTCGCCTTCAATCAGACCCTCTTCGATCCCGAGGAAGCCGCCGCCTACGCTCCCGAGGTGATCGAGGAACCTCTGGAAGCGGAGCCGCCGCTCAAGCCAGAGAGCATCTCCCGCGTCCCGAGAGTGTTGCGGGCCATCATGTCCGCGATCCGCACGATCCAGCTCTACCCGTCAGAGAGCAGCCCCATCGCCGAGACGCTGGACGAGGTCGGAGAACTTCTCAGTGCCGTGCTCGACCAAAATGAAAAGCTGAACCTCTCCCAGGCTCAACACGTCTTGCTGGTAAATGGCCGCCGACTCGACACGTCGCGATTCTCCCTCCTGGCCAATTCTTTCGTCGAGTTGCTGGCCCGATCGGAGCTGCAGGCCATCGTGTTCCATCGCGGAGTGAGCAAGGGTGAAGTCAACTCGCTGCTCCAGGCGCTCGCCAAACTGAAGCAGGACGTCATCGACCAGCAGTTTTGGAGAGACATGTCGCTCGCCAACGGACTCGAGAATATCGAGCTACGCCAGGTTCGCTATTCGCGTTTGCGGCGCCTCAAGGGACCGTCGGAAGGCGTGACCCAGCCCGCCGAGGACGAGCGACTCAGTCCGGGAGAGCTTAGCAACGTACCGAAGATACTGCGTGCCTTCCAGCGCGCCATCCAGAATACCAAGCTCTACCCACTGGACAGTCGGCCGGTCGGTTGGGCGCTGGGTCAACTGCAAGAGGCGGTGGAGAGAATCCTCAGCGCGCACCCCTCCGTCAGCTTGACGACCGTCGAAGGCGTCCTCTTCGCCAACGGCAAGAAGTTGGACACGAGCGGATACGAGGGCCTGGCTTCGAGTTTCCAAGAGTCCCTCAACGCTATCGGTCTCAGAAGCATCAGCTTCCTCGAACAGGTCCCACCCAAGGAATTGTTCAGTTTCCTGGCCGCCATCAAGAGTCCGCCGTCCGCTGGCTTCGACGAGACGTTCTGGGAAGCCCTGGCGGTCAGGGAACAGCTGGCCCACATCGCATTCAATCAGCGCGACATCAAGCTCGGCATCCTACAAAGCTTCCTCGGTTCGGTCGGTGTGACGATGGACGACGAGGAGTCGGATGGCGACGATACCGTCTCCATGGTACGACGTATCCATGGTGAACCACGAGAAGCCCTACACGCTGGACTGCCGGTATTCGGGAAAGAGCTGATCATCCGGGGCAAGGACCCGCTGCTACGGCAGATGATCGAGCGTCTGTTCGAGAACTTCCAGCAGCTCGATGCCCACACACGCCAGGCCACCGTGCGCTCGTGCTCGGAACTCCTCGATGGACTCGTTCTCGGCCATCAAAGCCGCTTCACGACAGCCGCCGCAGATGCAACGCTCGACGCGCTGGCCGGCGAAACCGATCCACGCGTCCTCCACGAGTTCGGTACTTTGCTGAACCGCATGGCGGCCTGCGCCGTGCAATTCTCCGACTACGCGGTGGCCAGCAGAATGTTCCTCGGCATCGCCGATCGGCAGCGCCAGCTTCAAGCATCGGAGAAAGAGGTCAGCAAGCTGGCCCGCTTGCTCAGCCGCCGCCCGGATTCCAGTACCCAACAACTCCTGACCGACGACCTGAAGTCGGCGCAGACCGAGCGTCAGGCCCTCGCCGCCCAGGTCATCGGCTCACTCGGCGAGCCCGCCGTTCCCATGCTCATCGACGTGATCAAGCAGGAACGCGACTTTCGCATCCGTCATCTCGCAGCGGAACTGCTCGCAGAGTGCGGCACCGCCGCCAGTGAGCAGGTAAGGCGCGCTTTGATCACCGAGGTCACCGTCGAACAGAGATTCCGCTTGCTCGAGGTCATCGATGTCGTCACCCGCGACTTGCGGACCGAGCTCGCTTATGCGCTAGGCGACGTCAGCCCCAAAATCCGGCGAGCCGGTTTCCGTCTCTTCGAGCGCCTGAAGGACGACAGCCTCATCAGCCTCGTCGCGCCGCTGGCTCGCGACGATGACCAGGCCATCGCCAAGGGCGCCATCCGCAGCCTGGCGAATCTCCACTCGCCCAAGGCCGTATTTGCTCTCATCTCGTTGCTCGAGGAGACCAACCAGCCCAAAGTGGCGACCGCCTGTTGCCAGGCCCTCGGCGAGCTCGGACACCCCGGAGCGATCGATGCCCTGGCCAGCGTGCTCGCTCAGCGTAAGCCACCTTTCTTCCGCAGGAAGTGGGACGAACAGGTTCGCCTGACCGCCCTCCTCGCACTCAAGCAGATCACCCATCCGCGCGTCGCCGGCTTGATCGAACGCTACAGCAGCGATCCCGAGCCGCGTGTTCGGCTCGCAGCCCAGACCTGA
Source organism: Gemmatimonadales bacterium (assembly GCA_050118275.1). Lineage (GTDB taxonomy): Bacteria > Gemmatimonadota > Gemmatimonadetes > Palauibacterales > KS3-K002 > JASFMO01. The sequence continues at coordinate 14,879 of JASFLD010000011.1, read as the reverse complement.
CGCCCCGTCACCAGAGAAGTCGAGAGCGAGTCATCGCGATGGCGTGCCGCCATACCTCGACCCACTTCTGAGAATGTGGCAAGCCCGGTTGCCCTGCTGCAGGTGCTCCTCCTGGTTGGGTCGGCGCTCGAGCACAGTTTCCGGACTGGTTCCACTGTAAAGCTGGCTCTATTATCCCTTCTCGATCATCACCGTGAGGTTCTGCGAAGCGCCCCACAGGTCCATCAGTCGTGGAGTAGCCCATGTCACGCCCAGGCAAGAAGCGACCCGATTTCGACGAATACTTCATGGGCCTCGCCCTCGCCGTCCGCACCCGCGCCAACTGCTTGGGCAGCCGGGTCGGCGCCGTGATCGTCAAAGGACACCGCGTGCTGGCGACGGGCTACAACGGTACTCCATCCAAGATGAAGAACTGCCTGGACGGCGGGTGCGAGCGTTGCGCTCATCCCGAGCACTTCGAGTCCGGCAAAGGCTACGACCTTTGCATCTGTGTTCACGCCGAGCAGAACGCCCTGCTCGCCGCAGCGCGCTTCGGCATCTCGGTGGAAGGCGCCACCATCTACTCCACCATGCGGCCCTGCTTCGGCTGCACCAAAGAACTGTTGCAGGCCGGGGTCGAGCGCGTGGTCTATATCCACGATTGGCAACACCCCGATCCTCAATTCCAGCACGAATACAATCGCATTCAGTCTCGCTTCCCGGGCGGTATCAACGAGCTCGAGATGGAAGATCCGGACGCTGAATGGGCGACGCCCGCCAAACGGCAACCGGCTGGACAGTGAGCATCCTGGCCGGCCCGAGAGGAACGAAGATGAGCACCTTTCTGCTCCTATTGATCGCGAGCCTCGCCGCCCCCCCAAGGCAAAGCCAACAAGATGTGGCCGCCCGGATTGCAGCGGTCGAGAACGCTCTCGTGCCGGCGGTGGTGATCCACGGCGAGCCGCCGCAGACCGCCACTCTGGCGGAGAGGATGGCCCAATACGACGTCCCCGGCGTCAGCGTGGCGGTCATCAATGACGGTAAGATAGAGTGGGCCCGTGGATTCGGTCTCGCCGACGTGCAGACCGGAAGAAGAGTGACGGTCAACACGCTCTTCCAAGCAGCCTCCATCAGCAAGCCGGTGGCGGCGACAGCGGCGCTCACGCTGGTAGGGGACGGGCGCCTGGCTCTGGATGAAGACGTGAACCGCAAGCTGGTGAGCTGGAAGGTTCCAGAAAACGAACATACCGCGGTGAAGCCGGTCACGTTGCGCGGCCTGCTAACCCACTCCGCCGGCATTACAGTCCACGGCTTTCCGGGCTACGCCAGGAGCAAACGGATCCCCACGACCCGCGAGGTGCTCGACGGCAAAGGTAACACCGATCCGGTGCGCGTCGACATCGATCCCGGCAGCCGCTGGCGCTACTCCGGTGGCGGCTACACGATCGTCCAACAACTACTGTCCGATCTGGAGGGGAAACCGTTTCCGTCGATCATGCGCGAAGCGGTGCTCGAGCCCTTCGGAATGAACGCCAGCACCTACGAGCAGCCACTTCCCGAGCCCCGCTGGTCCGAGGCTGCCACCGGCTATCGAGCGAACGGCGATCCCGTGGAAGAAGACTGGCACGTCTATCCGGAGATGGCCGCCGCAGGGCTCTGGACCACGCCGTCCGACCTCGCCCGTTTCGCCATCCATCTCCAGGACGCTTACGCCGGCCGCTCGAACGATGTTCTCTCGGTCGAGTTAGCCCGGCAGATGCTGACGCCGGACGCCAACAGTTGGGGGCTGGGTCCCGTCATCCAAGGCGATGGCTCCCGCTTCGGGCACGGAGGTGCTAACGAGGGGTTCCGCTGCCAATTCACCGCGTTCATCGAGGACGGGCGGGGAGCGGCCGTGATGACCAACTCTGACACGGGCGATCGAATCGTCGAAGAGATCCTGCGCACCATATGGCACGTCTATGGCTGGACGGGTTTCGAGCCCGAGGTGAAAGTGGTGGCGAAGGTCGATTCGTCCGTCTACGCAGCGATCGCCGGCCGCTACGAGTTCCCCGGCGTCGGAATCGTCACGCTCGAGTCGACTGGCGAGCGGCTCTGGGCCGACGCTCCGGGGATGGGCCGCGTTGAGCTCTTGCCCGAATCGGAGTCCGTGTTCTTCATCCGCGACAACGGTGCCACCGTCTCTTTCGTTCGCGAGGATGGCCGAGTAGTGGCTTTTACTTACCGCGGGAACCGGGCCGAGAAGATCGAGTAACCCCGGTCAATCGGCCTCCGGATTGATCTAGCGAGAGGGACCCTAGAGGGGTGCCATCGGCTAAGCAGAATAGCTTTTGATTTTTTCAGCGCCCGGCCCCATCTTTGCGACGTCACGAATCGCGGCCGTCCCCCCTAAGATCCGCAGCGGCTGCACTTTGCATGGAGAGGATCATGCGCGCTTTTGCGTATGTGCTGCGGATTCTTGTCGTCATCGCCTGCCTCGCTTTTGTACTCAAAGCCGGCCTGAGCCTTAGAAGCGGGTCACTCGATCTCGAGTCTGCCTTCTTGGAGGCGCTGCTGCTCGCCGTTCTCGCCGCGCCCGTCCTGTATGCCTGGGTTCTCAAGGACGAATCGAAACGCCTCTCGGAGGCCTCGTCCGGCCGGGACTCGCGCGCGAAGTTCCGCGCACTCCTCGACAGCGTGGCCGAGAGCGTCATCATCGTCGATCGTGACGGCCGGATCTCGGACATGAACCGCATGGCTGAGGCAACTTTCGGCTACGAGCGGACCGAACTGCTCCGACAGCCCATCGAGTATCTGCTACCGGAGCGTTTCCGCGAGGGCCACGTCGGGCACCGCGAGGAATACATGACAAGGCCGCGCCGCTTGCCGTTGGGCATCGGCCGTGATCTGGTCGCCCGTCGGCGTGATGGCAGCGAGTTTCCGGTCGAGATCAGCCTGAGCCCGATCGCTTCGGGGTCCGGTATGCGCGTGTTGGCCCTGGTCACCGACATAAGCCAGCGGAAAAGGCTGGAGCGCGATCGCGCGGAATCGAATGCCGACGTAGGTGCGGATGAGGCGGTCTTGGTCGCTGATCTGGCTGGGAACATCCAGTTCGTCAACCGGACGTTCGAGCGGATTACCGGCTACTCGTTTCACGAAGTTATCGGCAAGAACCCCAGGATCCTGAAGAGCGGTTTGCAGGCGAAGGAATACTACACGCAGATGTGGACGGCTTTGCGCGCCGGTCGGGCGTGGGAATCACGGCTGATCAATCGGCGCCGGGATGGAAGTCTCTTCTATCAGGACGTCATTATCACGCCCATACTGGACACCGACGGGAACATCACTCACTTCATTTCCATCGGTCGCGAGGTCAACGCTCCGTCTTTCGAGGTGGAGGCAGCGTCGGAGGCCCGGGTTCCGACCGAGGGGATCGGACGGTCGCACCAGTGACCGCGAGCGACGCACCCGCGGTCTGAACGTCGATCGCCGGTCCTACCCTTCGTCCCGCTCCCCGCCAACCGATCGATACCCGGCTGGCGCCCACGCGCAAGCCGCGTACCTCACCCCCGTACCATTCCTCGGGAATCTGCGGCTGGATTTCCAGACGCGCCGCGCTGGCCCTCGGTCTCACGCCGAGCAGTCCTTCGACCAGCGGCAGCACCGCCATCGCGGTGGACCACGCCTGATCGGACGTCACGCCCAAGCTGCGGGGCTCGTCACCGTGCAGCGCTTCCGGCCAGGCGCCCAGCGCGTGCCGCCGATACAGTCGCGCGGTCTCCGTCCAGTGGCGATACGCCGACTCATGGCGACCAGCCTTGTACTCGGCCAGACTTACCCATCCCGTATACAGAGGCCACACAGCCCCGGTGTGGTAGCCGTCCGCACGGTAGTCGGGATCGGAGCACGGTACCATCCGCACTCCCCAGGGCGCCGTAAAATCCTCGCCCTCCACACGGTCCAGCCACGACGCGCAGCGTTCCGCCCTCACCGCTCCCAAAGCGAGCGGCACGGCGGTCATAACCGTCTCCGCCATGTCCAGGGAACCATCGCCGCGGCGTCCATTGGCGTAGCGGGCCTCGATCGGATCGTAGAACGACAACTCGAGGCTCGCGCGCGCAGCGGCGCCCTGGCGCGCCAGTGCATCGGCGAACTCGTCGCGTCCCAGCGCACGGGCCGCCACCTCGAGATCGTCCAGCGCGGCCACCCACACCCCGGCCAGATACAGCGAGACGTGGTGGCCGCCCAGTCGCCCGAACTCTACCCAGCCGTGTCCCACGCCGGTGTTCTCGATCAGACCGTCACCGTCCGAATCGGTGGAGCAACAGAAAGCGTGCGCCCGGACGATGGAGGGCCACAGCCGTTCCAGCGTCTGGGAATCGCCCGTCCAGGCGAAGTAGCGAGCGGCCAGTAGCAGATAGAGCGGCGTAGAGTCCGCAGCGTCGTAGTGAACTACTCCGCTGGTCGTGCACTCGTGCAGGATCTTGCCTGTGATGTCCTGGTGGCGGGCCAAGAACTCGAGCACCTCACACACCCGCTCGAACTGGCCGACGGCCAGGCTGGCCAGGCCGGTCCAGCAGGCGTCGCGACCGAAGTACCATGCGTAGCCTGGACGACCGTCGCCGAACGGCGTCGACCGCGAGCTCGCGTAGCCGGCCACCAGCGATGCTCCCAGGCCCGGCACGAGCACGCGATAGGTCGCCAGCCGCGCACAAGCCCAGCGTATGGCCTCTTCCAGCTCTGCGTCACCGCAGGTCAGCGTCAATCCCTCGCCTCCCCCGCGGTCGTCACCCTCCCACCCGGTCTCGAACATCGCCGCCGACAGACGCTCCGGCTGGATCTCCTCCCGTGTCGAGCCGACCACTACGATCTGTGTGGGAGCTGCCAGATCCAACTCGGCGCTGATCCGCACGCGGGACCGATCGTCGTCGCCGATATTGTCCACCGACAGAACCGCGGGCGCCGGCTCGATCTGCACGCCCAGCCACTCGCCGGCCTCGGACAGCAGGCCGACCGCGCCGCCTGCCACGGCGTAGGTCAGGCGGCCGGTCGCTTCCGGTGGATACGGCCACATCAGCCGCATGTCGGTCTCCATCGTCCACCGCAAGCGGGTGGCGGAACCCTCCGCAGCGAGACGCACGAAGAACGCCGCAGACTCTCGCGCCACGCCCGTCCGCTCATCGACGGTCGCGCCCGCGACGTCGAACCGCCGCGACACCCCGCCCGGCCGGACCTCGAAGCGCACGGGGTAGACGACCTCCGTGGGGGTTCCCCCAGGTGCGACAGCCTCGAGTTTCCAACGGCTGACGGCACGGAAGGGATGGAACCACACCTCGTCGATTCCCTCCCGCTCGCGCCCGACCAGCGCGACCCGCGAGCCTGCCAGGGTGAAAGGAGCTGCCGTCCCGGGCCGCGACAGACGAAACCCATCGCGGTCGTCCCCGCCGGCCACTGTCCCGAGGATCGCGGGCACCGCGACCCGCGAATCCAAGCTCAGTCCGCGGTCGGCTGGCCGCCAGGAGCCGCCCAACAAATACACGCGGACCCTGTCGGGCGTTATGCGCCTCAGCGCGTTTCGGACCAACCGCGCCAGGTGGGGACGGAATCTGCGGTCACGGGCCGCGAAGTAGACATAGCCGCCGATGCACACGGCCCACCCATCGCCTAGCATGTATTCCCAAGCCAGCCGGCGCTCGGGATTCATGGCAATGAAGGACTTCTGCACCCCGATGACCCGGCCCGCCTTCGGCCAGCGATCGCCCGTATAAGCGTAACGCCAGTACGGCTCCCCTGGGTGCGGCGCCCACGTGTAGGTCCCGGTGCCCAGGCCATCGAACAGCGGGTGACCGCGAAAGCTCTGCAGACCCCGTACGAAGGATGGCGCGGTGAAGCTACGTGCCGGTTCGTCCTCCGGCTCCTCCGACCAGGTCGCGACCGTCGCTTCGTCGGGTTCGACAGCCTCCCAGCCCAGTTGCACCGGCAACGTGGCCGCCGCCAACGTCGCCAGCAGGCCGCCACCGCCGCGCACGTGCGCGTCGAGCACCGATCTAAGCGCACCCTGCACAACGGGCGCACGCGTGTTGTGGAACCAGACCGTCGTCTTGCCCGCGCCGACTAGCGCATCGGCCAAAGCGTCGATCGCCACGCGCTGCACGTCGATGTCCGGCAGTTCGCCGAGCCAAGCAGACGCCGCAGCCTCTTCCTGGGATGCAACCGAGGCCGACTGCACGAACAGCAGCGACACTCTGTCAATGGCTGCCGATTCGCTCATGCACGACCCAAGCGGTATCCTGACGAACGAGGATGGTGGAAGAGAACGGCCCTGCCCCGACGCTGCGCGTCGGGTCCATCAGCTCGATGCGCGTCGGGTCCATCAGCTCGATGCGCGCCGGTCCGATCAGTGACGAGCGTAGACGGTAGTGTTCCCCTCTCGATCAAACGCGAGCACCTCGTAAGGCTCCTTCTCGCCACTCGGCACTTCCATGCCTGGCGCGCCCGTCGGCATGCCGGGCACCGAAAGACCGGCGATGTCCGGCCTTTCTCGGAGCATGCGAACGACGTCCTCCGCCGGCACGTGACCCTCGACCACGTAGCCGTCCACGATGGCCGTGTGGCAGGCGGCCAATTCGTCCCCGACGCCGTGACGGGCCTTGATGGCCATCAATTCCGCCTCGTTGACGTGGATCGCGTCGACCTCGAATCCGTTGTTACGCAGGTGGACCACCCACGCGTTACAGCAGCCTCAAGTCGGTGTCTTGTAGACCGTGACGGCCGGCGCCTGTCCGAGCGCGGCGGTGGCGGGTTCCGGTTCGCCCCGGGCGATGAGACCGACGACAGCGCCGGCAAGTCCGATGGCAACGACGGTACCAACGGTGAGTATCCCTTTCCGGGTTGTGTCCATGTTAACGCGCCTTCTCGTTGGGGTACACCTCGAACACGAGAGCAGGAAATGTCTACGCCTCGCCAGACCCGGGCAACCCTTGCCGAACAAAACCCGAAGATGTAGCTTTCTTCATCGCTGTGGCGTATCAGGCTTCAACCCCGGTTCAAGAACTCCACCCAAGGTCCATGCCCCCATTTGCCATCCGCGGACGCGGCGCGGCCGACAATCCAGCGAACCGCTTCGAGCGGCTGGCTGTCATCCGAGACAGCTGGGCCGAGGCGGACGATCCCGCACCCAGCACCGAACTGCTGCACGATGCTTCCCGCTCGATCATTTCCCCTAACGACAGTCCGGACGTGGGATTCGATACCTCGATCAACCCGTATCGCGGATGCGAGCACGGCTGCATCTATTGTTACGCCCGTCCGTTCCACGAGTATCTAGGATTCTCCGCCGGCCTCGATTTCGAGACGAAGATCCTGGTCAAGCTGGATGCGCCAGAGCTTCTACGGGCCGAGCTTTCTTCGCCGCGCTGGCGGCCGCAGACGATTCAACTCTCCGGTGTGACCGACCCTTATCAGCCGGCCGAGCGGCGTCTGGGCGTCACGCGTCGCTGCCTGGAGGTACTGGCGGAGTTTCGCAACCCTGTCGCGATCACGACGAAGAACCACCTCGTGACCCGCGATCTGGACCTCCTGCAGCAATTGGCCGAGCACGGGGCCGCCGCCGTCTGCCTATCGATTACGACCCTGGACCACCGACTCCAGCGCCTGCTCGAACCGCGGACATCGACGCCGACGCGGCGGCTCGAGGCGATCAACGTTCTGTCCAGCGCCGGCGTACCGACCGCGGTGGCGATCGCTCCCGTGATACCGGGCCTGACGGAGCACGAGCTGCCGCGTATCGTGGCGTCCGCCGCCGAGGCCGGAGCGACGGCGGCCGGCTACATCATGCTTCGTCTACCCTACGCCGTGGCGCCCCTCTTCGAGGGATGGCTCGATGCCCACTTCCCGGACCGCAAGGCGAAGGTACTCAACCGCATCCGTCAGTTGCGAGGCGGGAAACTGTACGACTCTCGGTTCGGTGTGCGAGGGAAAGGCGAAGGCCATTTCGCAGACCAGATCGCAGAGATGTTCGAGGTGTCGTGTCGTCGCGTCGATCTCGATACTCGCCTCCCGACGCTCTCGGCCGCCGCCTTTCGTCTTCCCGGCCAACGACGACAACTCGATCTGTTCGGTCGCGACCCTTAGCCGCAACCTCCGCGAGTCGCGCCACTCTCTTCGTCCGGGAAGAGCCGACCAGCGGCCCAGTCATGAGCCCGCGAGTCGATTCCGCCATCCTACGGGTGGAAATGGAGATCCTCAGAGAGTTGACCGTCTCGGCCTAACACCGTTCCCAAGCCGGGTCCCCGCTCGACCGGTGATGTCGCGGGAGAGCCGCATGCCAGCTGGCGATGCGTCCGCCTTCGAGTGGTGCGGTTCAAGGCTCGGTCGCTTTTCGGCCGGACGCGATGACCATCTGCACCAACTGTGGAACCGACTCCGCCTGCATCTTCTCCATGACGCGGGCCCGGTGTATCTCGACGGTCCGCTGGCTTATTCCCAGCGAGTGAGCGATGGCCTTGTTCGGTTTTCCCTCGACGACCAGCTCCATCACTTCCAATTCGCGAGGGGTGAGCGATTCGATCCGTTCGCTGATATCGGCGCGCTCGGCCAGCTGCTGCCGCATTTCGGCATCTTGCTGCAGTGCGGCCTGGACCTTGTCGATCAGGTCTTGATCGCGAAAAGGCTTCTGTATGAAGTCGACGGCTCCCGCCTTGACCGCCTGCACCGCCATCGGTATGTCGCCGTGCGCCGTTATGAAGATGATCGGCAATATGGACTCCATCGATTTCAGCCGCTCCTGGAGTTCCATTCCGCTCATCTCGGGCATCCGGACATCCAGGATCAGGCAGCCCGGGCGGTCCAGGTCGAAAGCCTGCAGGAAGTCTCGAGCCGACTGATATGTCTCCGCAGTCAGTCCAACCGAACGCATGAGAAACTTCAGCGAGTCGAGGACGCCCGGGTCATCATCGACGATGAACACTGTGGGCTTCAATTCCGTCATCTACGCTCAATCCGTGCTGGCAAGGTGAAATGAAACGTTGTGCCGCCGCCCGGATTACGGACGAACCACATCCGTCCGCCGTGGTTCTCTACGATCGATCGGCTGATCGACAGTCCCACGCCCAAACCCTCTTTCTTCGTCGTGAAGAACGGCTGGAACAACTCCGAGTCGAGAGACTCGGATATCCCAGAGCCGTTGTCTCTGACGCTGACCTGGACCTCCCGACCCAGAGCTTCGGACCGCACGACCACTTCCCGCTGGCTCGTTTCGACACCTTCCATCGCATCGATGCTGTTTCGGATCAAGTTCAGCACCACCTGTTGAACTTGAATCCCGTCCGCCAACACCGGCGGCAACGACGGCGCGAGCTCCAGCCGCAACGTGGTATCGTGAAGTCGCGCGTCCACCGATGCGAGTCGTTCGATATCCCGAATCAGCTCGTTCACACCCACGACCGAACGCTTGCTCTCGTGCTTGCGCACCAGTGACTTGAGGCGATTGACGATGTCCCCGGCCCGCATCGCCTCAGCACTGATTCGATCGAGCGCCTCCAGCGCCTCTGATTCTTCCAGCATGCCGGCCGCGATCATCCGCCGGCAAGCCTGCGCGTAAGTCGCCACGGCGGTCAGCGGCTGGTTCACCTCGTGCGCGATGCTCGAAGCCATCTCCCCCACCACCCCGACCCGGGTCAGGTGCGTGAGACGGCTGCGCAGCTCGTTCTCCTTCTCCTCGAGCTTCTTTTCGGCGTTCAGGCGCTCCGTCACACGTCCCAGTCGCTCGGCCACCGAATGGAGTAGACTACGCTCTTCCGCGTGAAATGGTCCCTCGTCGCGTTCGGGCATTGCTTGCAGGTATCCCACCTCGACCCGCCCAACCGTCTCACCGTGGACGTTGATGTCCGCCCTCAGTACCCACGGCGTCTCCGCCCAATTACGCGTCTTGAATTCCAGACCGCCCAAGACGATCCGCGCACAGGCCACCTCCGAGTGCTCCCACGAAGGTGGAAGCAGTTCGACGGTCCTGCCCAGGATCTCGGTAAGCGATTCGCGATATTGCTCCGAGATGCGCGTGATCCCGAACAGACAGTTCAGCTCTTTGACGCGCTCCTCCAGCTCCCCGGCAAGCTCCCGCAGCTTCTCCTCGGTCCGCTGCCGCTCGGTCACGTCGGTGCAGGCCCAGAGGTGGCCGCGAAAACCGCCCTCTTCCGCAGACAGCGGTATCACCCGACTCGACACCACCCGCGTCTCGCCATCGGGGGTCTCTACGCGAAACTCCTCGGCAAACTCGCGCCCCCGCGTCAACGCCTCCCGCCAATTCCTCAGCAACATCTCGCGATCGCGGGGGTGCACGGCACGCAGCCAGCCCGAGCCCGCCGTCTCCCGCTTGGACAGCCCCGTCAACTGACACCAGCGGTCATTCGCGTAAAGACAATTGGCATCCCGGTCGGTGCGGATTATGCCAACCGGAACGATCTCGGTCAGTCGGTCGATTTGATCATCCGAAAGCCTACCTACCGACTCCGCCTTCGGCAAACGATCACCCCCTAGCTCGATGCGGGAGGACGGGAATGCGACGGCCGCATTCAACCAAACGGCTCGCGGCCCGCCCTCTATGCAAATTAACCGGACAGGACGACGCTCAGCCAGCGATGTCCACCCTACGTGTCATGCGAGGACCGGCATTCTTGCAGCGCTCCTCGAGCCCCTGCTCGTCCGGAAACGCCTTGCAGGTCCATACGTAGAAGCCGAAATCGATCTACGCACAAGCCCCGATTACGCCGCTACATCACTCCCTCTAACCTCTAAGTGTAGGGGCTCGGTCGGCCCGATAGACAACTCCTCACCGGGCCACCGGAAGGAATCTCGAGTACAACCCCCGAAACGGGGGAGGCAGCGAATGCGAACCAGAGACGCGGAGCTACACTGTAGAGTACTGACCGAGCTGGAGTCGCATGCCGATCTCGGCAAGCAAGAGATCGGAATCTCAGTGCACGACGGAGTCGTCACTCTCTCGGGTCAGATCGACACCTACGAGCAGAAATTCGCGGCCGAGCAGTTGGTTGCCCAGATCCCGGGCATCGCAGCGGTGGCCGTCGACCTTCGCGTCGGAAAACCGGGCGACCATGATCTTACCGACACCGAGATCGCTCATGCCATGGCTGATTATCTGCGATGGTACTTCAGCGGAGGGCGGAAGCGAATCATCGGCAAGGTCGAGCGCGGCTGGATCACCCTCGTAGGAGAAGTCGACTTCGAGCGACAGCGGGCCGCCGTCGAGGAGTCTGTCAACCAGATCCCCGGCGTTCGCGGTGTCGTGAACATGATCACCGTCAAGCCCGTCTCGGAACGCGATGCCGCCGCCGAATACGAGGTTACCAGTGAAAACCACGGACGGTGAACTTCACAGGATGGTGCTGCACGCGCTCGAGTCTGACCCGAGCCTCGACGACCAGGAAATTGGAATCGCCGTGAGAGGTGGCGTCTTGACTCTATCGGGATACCTGGAATCCGAGGCCCATGCTCGTACCATCGAGCGGCTGGTGGCACGAGTTCCCGGCGTCAGCGCGGTCGTGCGGACCGCCCGAATCTGCGGCGCCCGTGAACGTTGCCGTTCCGACACGGCGATTGCCCGGACAGTTGTTGATCGCCTGGCTCAAAGACTCGGCTATTTCGAGAACGGTCCGGTGGCGAAGGTCGAGCACGGTTGGGTGACGCTGGAGGGGGAGGTGGATCTGGTCCGGGAACGAGCAGACGCCGAAGAGACGATCCGCCGATTACCCGGCGTCCGGGGCGTCAGCAATTGTCTGACCATCAGGCCACCCGAGACGGTGCCCCGGATACAGGCGAAGATCGAAGCGGCCCTGTCGCGAATCGCCAGACCGATGGCGGCACTCCCCGCGGCCGAACCGGGCACGGCCGGGGCGAGTCTGCCCGCCCGCGACACATCGAGCGGGGTCGGCCAAACAGTAGATGTAGACGCCTCGCACTGGAAAGGTAGCGATGATGTTAGATCTATCTCGTAGAGAATTCCTGAAGAAGAGCGGTGGCGTGACCGCGGCCCTCGCGGCGGGTTCCGGCCTCATCGTGGCGGATCTCGAGGCCCACGAGGCGGATCCGAATACGAGCGTCTCGGACCAACTGGCCGAGCTCGAAACGCGGGCACAAGAGCAATACGCGCTGTTGTTCGATTCGACGTTGTGCATTGGCTGCCGTTCTTGCGAGATCGCCTGTGCGAAAGACAACGAACTGGGCCGCACGCCCGAAGAGATCTTCAAGGGACGCCCCGCCGAAGACTCGAGGGCGCTCGCGCCCAACGTGTTCACCTACGTGACCCGTCATCAGGTGGAGGCGGATCCCTCGACGGCCGCCTTCGGTAAGGTCCAATGCATGCACTGCATCGAGCCGGCCTGCGTCTCCAGTTGCCCCGTCGCGGCCCTCGAGAAGACGCCGGAAGGCCCGGTCATCTGGCACGAGGACCTCTGTCTGGGATGCCGCTACTGCATGATGGCCTGCCCGTTTCTCGTACCGCGCTTCGAGTGGGATTCGGCGAATCCCCGCATTCGAAAGTGCGACATGTGCCACGACCGGTTGCTGGCTGGGTCGTCGCCTGCCTGCGTCGAGGCCTGCCCGACCAAGGCGCTGGTCATCGGACGGAGGAGCGAACTCCTGGCCGAGGCGCACCGCCGCATCGAACAGCGGCCCCGCGGATACGTGCACCATGTCTACGGCGAAAGGGAAGCCGGCGGTACGAACTTCCTCCACCTGGCGCGCCGAGCCTTTGCGGACCTCGGCTATCGTCGTGATTTGCCGCTCCGGTCGTACCGCGAGCTCACACGCCCGGCGATGGCGGCCATCCCCTACGTATTCAACGGCCTGGCTCTCTTACTAGGTGCTGCGGCCTGGCTGTTCGGCCGGCGACTACGGGCCGAGGACAGCCGAACGGGAGCGAGACAATGAGAAAGACCTCTGCGCTGACCCTCCGGCCCACGCCCGGACTCATCGCACTGACCGTGCTCAGCGCGATTGGCCTCGGACTCATAGCTTATCGATTCATCTTTGGGCTTGGGGCCGTCACCAACCTGAGCGATGGCTATCCATGGGGCTTTTGGATCGGAATCGACGTCCTGGTGGGCATCGCGCTGGCGGCGGGCGGCTTCGTCATGGCCGGGCTGATCCACATTTTCGGCGGTCATCGCTTCCACGCCTTGCAGCGTCCGGCGATATTCACCGCGCTCCTCGGGTACCTGATGTTCATCTTCGCGCTCGCCGTCGACCTTGGACGACCCTGGCATATCTGGGTCGCGCTGATCTCGTGGAACCACGTGTCCCCCATGTTCGAGGTCGCGTGGTGCGTCATGCTCTACACGTTCGTGCTCTTCCTCGAGTTCGCGCCTGCGATACTGGAACGATTCGGGCTCAGACGATTGTTGTACGTCTGGCGCGAGTTCTCGCCCTGGTTGGTCGTCGCCGTGCTGGGCCTCTTCGTCCTCGCCATGACCGGCAGCCCCGCCTGGCTCGGCCTCACGGTCGGCTTGCTGGTGACATGGGAAGTCCTGATGCGCGTGGGCGCGATGCCGAGGGACAAGCAAATGCCGCTCTTGCTCATCCTCGCCGGTATCATGCTGTCCACGATGCACCAGTCGAGCCTGGGAACCCTGTTTCTGATCATCGACAAGTTGGACCCATTGTGGCACACGCCCATACTTCCGGCGCTCTTCTTCATCTCTGCTGTGATGGTCGGGCCCGCCATGGTCATCTTCGAATCGCTGAGTAGCGCTCGCGCGCTCGGTCACGAACCGGAGATGCCGCTGCTCGAAGCGCTGGGCCGCGCCATGCCTTATGTGATCGGCGTCTATCTGACCGCGAGGCTGGCCGACGTCATTGTTCGCGGTACCGTCTGGGAGACAGTCGCGCCGTCACTGCAAAGCCTCTGGTGGTGGCTCGAGATCGGCCTGCTCCTGCTGGCCATGCTCGGCTTCATGGCCCCGGAAGTCCGATCCAGACCTGGCTCCCTATTCAGAGCGTCGCTCGCCACCATCGCCGCGCTGATCGTGCACCGAACCGGCGTCGCGATGATCGGACTGAACGTTCCAGAGTACGGCGCCTACGTGCCGGCCTGGTCCGAGATAGCGATCACCATCGGCATAGTCGCGATGGGCCTGCTCGGCTTTCGCCTGGCGGCCGAATTCCTGCCTATCTACGCGGCCCAACCGCAGCGCGAGTTGGATCTCCGGCAGGCACACCACGAATTAACTCCGATATCCAGCAAACGGCCCGCAGCGGCCGCAAGATAATCAGCCCTCGGGAGGCAGACGATGACCGAATTGCAGCGCGAAGCGAAGACGCCGCGACACCGATTGGCTCTGGCGTTCCTAGCGGCCGTCAACCTCATACTGTTGGCGCTCGTCACGCAGATGATGCTGTCGCTCCACGGAGATGTGACCAACCTGAAACACGAGCTCGTCACCAAGGACGAGCTTGCCAACCTCGCTGTCTGCTTGGGACCGCCGAACCCGGCCATGGCAAAGTTGGAGGGAACCTGCACGAGCTGTCACACCAAGGAAACGTTTGCCGAGGCGCACGGCTACGACATGGACGTGACCCAGCTCGTGACGCGGATGAGCCAGATCTCCGGCGCGCACATCGCCGCCGACGAGATCCCCAGGGTCGAGGCGGCCCTCACGTTCATGAAGTGTGCCCACTGCCACACCATCGACAGGCTGAAGGAGCTGGCCATCCTCAGCCCACAAGAGCGCTGGGACATGATCGTCAAGATGATGAAGGAGCCCGGAGCGACGATCACGCAAGAGGACGCGCAGCGCATACGCGACTTCTACGGCGACTTCTGGGGCTGGCATACCAACTGAGCGACGCCAATCCCGTTTGCTCTCGAACACACGGGCATTGGACGAGGTGGGAAGGCGCCCGATTCA
>JASFLD010000010.1:0-19484 GCA_050118275.1 Gemmatimonadales bacterium | reverse complement strand
AGCCACCTAGACACAGCACAGGAGCGCCATTGTGAGAGACATCGCTCGCTCGCTCACGGGCGCGGCCCTCGTCCTGACTTTCACCGTCGGGACGACGGTTGCGCAGGAACCTTACCGGAGCCCACCGCAGGAAGTAGTGGACATCGTCGACGCGCCGCCCACGCCCGACATCGCTATCAGCCCTGATGGCGCGTTCATGACGGTCACCCGACAGCGAGCCTACCCGAGCATCGCACAGTTGGCACAGCCAGCATTCGGGTTGGCCGGGATACGCTTCAATCCGCGCACGAACGGCGACGATCAGCCTCCGATGGGAATCGCTATCGATCTGATTCGAATCGCCGATGGGCAACGGTGGACGATCGAGTTGCCTGACGATGTCCAGCTGAGCGATCCGTTCTGGTCTCCCGACGGCCAGAAGTTGGCGTTCACGAATACAACGGATGCGGGCGTACAGCTCTGGGTGGTATCGGTCGAGTCGAAACGTGCGCGACGGCTGACTGACCCCGAACTCATGGCGGCGCTTGGGCGCCCCTGTCAGTGGATGCCCGATTCCGACGCGCTGCTCTGCACGCTGATCCCTGCGGACAGAGGCACCGCTCCCGAGCGACCGCGGGTTCCTGTGGGTCCGACGGTTCAAGAAGCCACCGGTGGACAGCGTGCGACGGTGCGGACCTATCAGAACCTGCTGGAGAACCCGTTCGATAAGGTGCTCCTCGACTTCTACTTCACGGCCCAGCTCGCCCGGATCGGCTTGGACGGTGAACGGGAACTGCTAGGCGAGCCCGCGATATTCGCTCAAGCGGATCCGGCGCCGGATGGCGGGCACTTCCTCATCAGCCGTATCACGAGGCCGTACTCCTACCAGGTACCGATCTACGGCTTTCCTCGAGAGATCGAAGTCTGGGGGCACGGGGGACAAGAAGTCCACAAGGTCGCTTCCCTGCCGTTGGCCGAGAACGTGCCGATCGGCGGCGTCCGCGAGGGTCCACGCGACATCGGCTGGACGGTCGGCGACACCCATACGTTGGTCTGGGTCGAGGCACTCGACGGCGGCGACCCCAAAGCCGAGGTCGAGCATCGCGACCGAATCGTCATCAGCAACCCACCCTTCGATGGCGATCCCCTCGAGGTCGCTCGCACCGAGTTGCGCGTCCGCGGTTTCGGCTGGGGATCCTCATCCATGAACTGGAGCGCGAACGGTAGCACGGCCCTCGTTTCTACGGTGGATCGGCCTACGCGCCAGGCCAAAACCCTGCTGATCGACTTCGCGCCGCCGTTCTCAGAGCCCCGCCTCATCTGGGACCTCAGCACCGAGGACGCCTACGGCGATCCCGGAAGGCCGGCGCGGACCAGCAATGCGCGGGGCCAGTCCGTGATGGTCCAGGCCCCCGACCGTCGATCCATCTACCTGATCGGCGACGGCGCATCGCCCGACGGCGATCACCCGTTCATCGACCGCTACAACCTGACGACCGGCCAGACGACGCGCCTGTGGCAAAGCGAGGACCCGTACTACGAGCGGCCGGTCGATATGCTCGACGCCGAGGGCCTCCGACTCATCACGCGCCGCGAGTCCAAGACCGAGCCGCCCAACTACTTCGTACGAGACCTGAGAACTAGCCAACTCCGGCCTCTCACGGACTTGAAGGATCCGGCGCCGCAGCTGACCAAGGTCAGCAAACAGCTCATCCACTACCAGCGATCCGACGGTGTTGACCTGACCGGGATCCTCTACCTTCCCCCAAACTACCGCGCTGGCGATCGACTCCCGACGGTGGTCTGGGCCTACCCGCGCGAGTACAAATCCGCCGACGCCGCCGGCCAGGTCCGCGGATCGCAGTACCGCTTCACATTCTACCGCGGGTACTCGCATCTTCTCTTCCTTACACAGGGATACGCCGTGCTCGACCAGGCCAGCATGCCAATCGTCGGAGAAGGAGATGAGGAGCCCAACGATTCCTTCGTGAAACAGCTGGTGATGAACGCACAAGCCGCGGTCGACAAGCTGGTGGACCTGGGAGTGACCGATGCCGATCGGATAGGTGTCGGAGGACATTCCTACGGTGCATTCATGACCGCCAACCTACTGGCGCACTCTGATATCTTTCGTGCCGGTATCGCTCGGAGCGGCGCCTACAACCGGACATTGACGCCATTCGGCTTTCAGAACGAGCGGCGCACCTTTTGGGAAGCTCCCGAAGTCTACTTCGCCATGTCGCCATTCATGCACGCCGACTCGATCAATGAACCCATCCTGTTGCTTCACGGACAGGCTGACACGAACTCGGGCACATTCCCCATCCAATCGGAGCGTCTCTACCACGCGGTCAAAGGCTTGGGGGGAACGATCAAGCTGGTGACCTACCCGTACGAACAACACGGATATCGCAGTCGAGAAACCACTCTCGACGCGCTTTACCGGCAGTTCGAGTGGTTCGACCGCTGGGTGAAGAATGCACCACCGCGGGAAGACATGGCCACCGATGCCACCGGAACCGGGATCCGGTGACTAGCCGAGAATGGCACCGGCAACTGGCATCGAGTAGCGCCGTCCTCATCCGACGGCGCTACAGCTCGGACTGGGAGCTAGTGGACCGTAGCTGGTCGCAGGTCGGCAACCGCGGCATCGAAGGGCAATGGCCCTTCCGCAGCGAACGCCAGACGGTCCGACCTGTGCACCAACCCCAGAACTAGGTTGATCGCGAGGTTGCCCACTCTGACCATACCCGCTTCGTTGATCAACTCCACAT
The DNA here is from genome assembly GCA_050118275.1 of Gemmatimonadales bacterium. Lineage (GTDB taxonomy): Bacteria > Gemmatimonadota > Gemmatimonadetes > Palauibacterales > KS3-K002 > JASFMO01. The sequence goes on along the minus strand of JASFLD010000010.1, from coordinate 16,731 downwards.
CGTCAAGCGGCGTGTGATACTCGGCGTGGAGGCCGGTGTGCAAGAACAGCACGGGCTTTTCGCGCTGATAGAAGCAGTACTGGTCACTTCGGTTCAGCAAGCCGTCGACGACGACCAGCGACAACGACTCGGTGTTCGTGCCCGAGAGCGCCGCACTCCAATCCGGCGACGATGTGAGGCCGATCAAGCCGAGTTCGTTGTCCCGCAGCCGCCCCACCATGTCCAGATTGATCATCGCTACGACGCTGTCCATCGCAACGGTCGGCTGGCCGCAGAAGTAGAAGGATCCAACCAGGCCGACTTCCTCGGCTCCGTACGCTTGGAACATGATGGAGCGTCGATCCGGCTGGCCGTTGGTATCGTCGGAGTAGTACCTGGACAAATAGCGCGCCATCTCCAGCATCAAAGTCGTCCCCGACGCGTTATCGTCCGCTCCGTTGTAGACGACGACCGGGTCGGAGCCAGCTTCGTAACCCAAGTGGTCGTAGTGGGCACCCAAGATCACCCACTGCCCGGACAGCTGTCCCCTGCCCCGCAGCACACCCAACACGTTCTGCGAGACGAGCCCCGTCTGACCATCGACGACGACGGGGATCGTGAACTCCTGAAAGTAGGTGGACGCTCCCGGCTCGAGGCCGACCTCGACGAATAGATCGCGGATGTACGCTGCAGCGCGCCGTTCATACTCCGATCCGGCCCGCCGACCGTATAAACTGTCGGCCGCAAGAAAATTCAAGTGGTCGAGCAAAGCCCCGCTGCCAATCCGCGAAGTATCAACTTCGGGGGTCCCGTCGGCGTCGGGAGCCGCCGGCGAGGAATCGCATGCGGCGATCGCGAAACCCAACAGCAGAATCGTCAGTCTTCTCGGCATTCAACCCCCACTCGAGGATCCCACGACCTTCCCACGTGGAACCCCCTCGCTTCGTACGCGCGCCATCTCGACTGTAATATAGTCACTCGATCGAGACAGCGCGGCAGCGGCTGGCCGCGTGAGCAGCGACCGGCGGTTGCCTTGTCCGCCCGCACATCGCGAACTTAGATAGCCTGTCACGTTCGAGCCCAAGACCCGATTTTCGGAAAGCAGGCCAGATATGAGAGCGGCAATCTTCAGACAACACGGCGGCCCCGAAGTCCTAGAGATCGCCAAAGTGGCCAAGCCGAAACCCGGCCCCGATCAAGTGCTCATTGCGATCCAAGCCGCGGCATTGAATCACCTCGACCTGTGGACGCGACGTGGATTGCCCGGCCTCGACTTCCAATTCCCGCACATCGGCGGCTCGGACATAGCCGGGACCGTAGCCGACGCAGGCGAACGCGTGGACGAATTGGAGCCCGGCACCCGCGTCCTGGTCAACCCGAGCCTCTGGTGCGGCCACTGCGAGTGGTGTCACCAAGGCGAAGAGAGTCTCTGTAACAGCTACCAGATCATCGGTGAGCACATCAACGGCGGTTTCGCCGAGTACATCGCCGTGCCGGCTCGGAATGTATTACCGATACCCGATGATCTCTCCTTCGAAGAAGCCGCCGCCGTCCCTCTCGTCTACCAAACGGCCTGGCGTGGCCTGATCAGCCGGGGGCGGCTGCGGCCGGGCGAAACCGTGCTCATCACCGGTGGCTCGGGCGGTGTATCGACGGCCGCCATCCAGATCGCCAAGCTGGCCGGCGCTTATGTGTTCGCGGTGACCGCGGGCGCGGAGAAGGCCCGCCGCCTTGAGGAATTGGGTGCCGACCTCGTCATCGATCGCCAGCAATCGGACTTCTCGAAGGTAATCTGGAGGGAGACGGACAAACGGGGTGTCGACATCGCCTTCGACAGCGTGGGCGAGGCCATCTGGCCCGAAATGCTCCGCGCGCTGGCGCGCAACGGCCGACTCGTCACTTACGGTGCCACCACCGGCCCCCGTGGCCAGGTCGATATCCGACTCGCGTTCTGGAAGCAGCTGCAGATCATCGGCTCGACGATGTCCAGCCGTTCCGAGTTCGAGGAAGTCATGGCCCTCATCTTCCAAGGCGAGCTCGAGCCCGTTATCGATGTTGTCTGGCCACTCGACAAAGCCCGTCAGGCACACGAGCGGCTGGAAGCGGGCGCACAGCTTGGCAAGATCGTTCTCAGCCTGCACACCTGATGTCGGGCACCCGCCTTCCGATTCACGATCCCGGCAACGCCACCAAGGCGGTCCGCAGCCGGGCGCTGCAGCTCGGTTTCGAGCTCGTCGGCATCGCTCCGGCGGCGCCGCCGACTCACGCCGACTATTTCCTCGCCTGGCTGGAGCGCGGCTATGGCGGTGAAATGGCCTACCTCGGACGACCAGATTCCGTCCACCGGCGACTCGATCCCGGCGGAATCTTGCCAGGAGCGCGGACCGTCATCTGTGTTGCGATGAATTACAACGTTGGCGATGACGGACCTACCGAAACTCCCTCGCGACCCGTCGTATCGCGCTACGCGCGCGGCGCAGACTACCACTCCGTCTTCGAGGAGAAGCTCGAGGAACTGGCCCGGTTGCTCAGAGACTTGCTGCCCGGGACGACGCAGGCACGTTGTTACGTCGACTATGGCCCTGTACTCGAGCGCGACCACGCCCAGCGCGCCGGTATTGGCTGGATCGGGAAGAACACGATGCTCATCAACCCGCGGATCGGGTCGTATCTATTCTTGGGCGAGATCATCACCGATGCCGACCTCGAGCTCGATGACGCCTTCCTACCCGACCACTGCGGGACGTGCGAGCGCTGCATCACCGCCTGCCCAACCGGCGCGATCTGCGGTCCACGAGAACTGGACGCTCGTCTCTGCATCTCCTACCTGACCATAGAGCTTCGTGGCCCCATCCCCCGCGAGCTACGTCCGCTGATCGGCAATCGCGTCTTCGGCTGCGATATCTGCCAGGAGGTCTGTCCCTGGAATAGCGATGCCCCCAACACGAACGAAGGGCGGTTCGAGCCACGCGCGAACAGCACCGGATCCGAACTCATCGAGCTCTTGAGCTTGTCGGAAGATCAGTTCCGGGAACGATTCGCCGGCACCCCCATCGCACGACCCAAGCGGCGCGGCTTTCTCCGCAACGTCGCAGTGGCCCTGGGCAATTGGGGCGATCCTGCCGCCGTGACTCCGTTGATCGACGCACTCCAAGACGTCGAGCCGTTGGTCCGTGGCCACGCCGCTTGGGCGCTGGGCGAGATCGGCGGCGAGCCGGCGCTCACCGCGCTCGAGGCCCGCCTGCGATCGGAGGAGGACGATTGGGTCCAGGAGGAAATACGACTGGCGCGGGTACGCGTCACACAGCCGGAGCGCTGAGCGTGACCGTCACGTGAGAAAGCCGACCATGCCGTGCCAATCATCTTCGAGCCTCACACACCTGCGCATCGTCAACCCTCCGATACATCACCGGACAGGTATTCGATCATCTCGGCCGGATCGATGGGATGAATCGCGATCCCGGTTGGCACCTTGGGCCAGAAATAGGTGGTCTTGGGCGGTAATCGCTCGCCAGCCACGGCCGCGGTTCGCACTTGCCTGACCTCCGGCGCCGCCAGCAGGAATACGGCCTCCGCAGCGCCTGTTCGGACGTTGCTCAGAGCTTTGGACGGATCCTTCACGTAAGAAATCCGCTGAATCTGTTCCTCTTCCGTCAACCCGGCGCCGTCTCGAAGAAAGACATCGTGGAGGGCGACCGACGATATGACTGTCGTTTCAGTCGGTTTCCGCAGACGTAGCAACCAGCCCCCCTCTTCTCCGCGCGCAACCAGAACGAAGCTCGGTCGACCCCGTTCTTCAGCCAAGCCCCGCATGGCAGCTTCGACTCCACGCTCGTCCAGTCTGAGGATCTCGAAGCGGTCAGTCGTTTTCAGTACGGCCGAGATCCACGGCAACGATGCTCCGCGGATCACTCGATGCGTGGGCAAGAGCAGCAAACCGGGATCGGTTTCCGGCACGATATAGGCGAGCACGAACTCGTGCGAACCGCGGCCGGTTCGCGCCGCTCCTCCCGCGATCAGCTCGTCGCGATAGTCGAGAGCGGTTTCGTACCTGTGGTGCCCATCAGCGATCAACAACACCTGATCTCGCACGATGGCGCTGAGCCGTTCCACGGCCCGGCGATTCACGACCCGCCAAATTTGGTGGCGTATGCCGCTCGGGAACTCGGCTCGCTCGGTCGCTTCGTCCCGTGCCGACTCCTCCATGAACTCGCGCAGCCTGGCCTGCGGGTCGGAACAGATGAAGAATATGGGAGACAGTTGAGCCTGGCAGGCGCGCATCAGTGCCAGACGGTCGGCTTTCGGCCCCGTCATCGTCCGCTCGTGCGGGACCACAGCGCCCGCACCGAATTCCTCCAACCCGAGCAGAGCCCACACACCCGCCCGTTCGTAGGCCTTGCCGCCGCTCTCGAACCTATGCCGGTGAACGTAGACGCCCGACTGCGCGTCGCGTGCCAGCCAACCCTCGGCGACCCAGTCTCGCAGAGTTCGAGCGGCCGATGCATACGGATCCGTCGATGTCTGGGCTGGATTAGTGATGCGAACGATGTTGCGCGGATGTCGACTCCGGAGCTCCGCGGCATCTTCGTCCGTAATGACATCGTACGGGGGAGCCCACACCACGCCCGCATCCGCCCCCGGCTCGATCTTGAAGCGCAGCGGCCGGAAGGGTGCGATCAGCGCCGTCATCGACCACCCCGTCCGGAGTCCCCCCTACCGCCGCCCGTGTCCGCCCCCTCGACGGCTCGCTTCAGCGCGTTGAACAGCAACGGATACGTCGCGATCGTCTGCCCCCGATATTGCGGCCTGAATCCGAACAGTACGATCTCTCCTCGACCGTGCTGCACGACCGCTATCGCGCCGTGGCCGGCGATGTAATCCGCCCCCGTGATCCAGCCACTCAGCAGAGTCTCGTCTTCCCCGTACCGTCCGACGATCTCGACGGTACCCGCCTCCGCCGCGTCCGGCTCGAAAGCCAGCCCTTCTTCAAACCAAGCGATGCCTCGAGCCGGCATGCCGGCGGCCAACCAGTGCTCCGTTTCCAGTTCGAGGCGTAGGATCGAGCCAGGCACGTAAAACTGATCGCGATCCAGCTCGCCGAGGACGTCTTCGACCGGCAACCCGAATTCCTCGATCGGCAGAAGCGAGGCGCGGTTGAACGCAATCAACAGCCCCCCCTCCTGTACGAACCGCTCGAGCCCCCCCACCCCTTCCGCACCCAAGCCACCCGTATACTCCGGTGGCATCGTCCCCCTCTCGTATCCTTCGATCATCCGTCGGGGTGAGCCATCGGGAAGGATTATCGCGTCGTAGCGCTCGCGCAGGTTGCCGGCCCGGACATCGGCATCCCGCAGCCGTTCGTAGGCCACGTCGTATTCGTCGAAGATCCAACGAGTCCAGCCCGCGTCTATCGACGGCCACCACGGGTCGTAGATCGCCACACGCGGCGTTGGGTCGCCGCTCAGGCCCGAAACCGTCTTCGTGTATTCGGGCGCCCGGATCGGGTCCGACAGCTGCGTCGCCGGTATCTCGACCGCCGGGATGACCTCCACGCCCATGAGCAGCGGCAGCGTCTGCGCCGTCACATCGTAGGGCTGCTTCAGAGGCCCGCCCGGATACAGCTCGAGCGCGGGATAGTGCTGCACCTCCAGGAGGGTCTTGGCGAAGGATGAATAGGGCTGATTCAGCGGGATCACGTACGTCCCCGCCGGGAAGCGCTGACCGTCGACGGCGAAACCGGACAGAGCCTCGTGTACCTCCACATCGCCGGTCGTTAGAATGCGGAGTATCTCCGCCAGTCCAGCTCGGTCCTGGCCCTCGGCTGGAATCAGGAAGGCCTTGGGCCAGCCCTTCCAACCGTTCACCGCACGGCGGCCGATCGTATAGAAGCCGCGCAGCCACCGTTCGCGATAGAGGGCAGCCTGCTTGAGCAAAGCCACGGCGCCGCTTTCCATGTAGTCGACGATGTCCGCCAGATGCCACTCGCCGCCCGGCCATGGCTCGGGGAAGTTCCAAGAAGAAGTCTTCACGTCCAGCCCCCGGCGTCCGCCCAGTGAATCGAAGGGCACGACAATCGGTGACGCCAGGCGGGCACTGGCGGTTTCGGTCAAGATCCTTACACCGCCGTGGTAGTGTTGATAGGCGCGCGCCGGAGTCCAGGCGTCGTAAATGACGTTCACCGCCACACCGCTCTTGCCCTGCCCGTAAAGCTCCCACGCCATCGCCGTGCCCAACGCGTTGATGCCGGCGACCAGCAAGGGATCTACGTTGGGCTCGACTGGATCTGTCCACGGTGGAACGAACAGACGCGGACCCGTCGAGCCCATTTGATGTATGTCGTGCACGATCTGCGGGTGCCACACATTGTGCACGCCATCAACGGCCAGACGAGTCTCCTGTTGCGTGAAGGCGTACCAGTCGCGGTTGTTGTCGTGTCCGACGTAGTGATGATAGAGAAACGGAGGCCCTTCCCCTTCCCAAGGTTTCCCCAACGTGCTCTCATACCAATCCACCACCATCTGACTTCCGTCGGGATTCAGCGACGGGACCAGCAAGAGGATGACCTCACTGCGGATCTTGCAAGTCGTTTCGTCTTCCGCCGTGGCAAGCTTGTATGCCAGACGCATCGGCATCTGATAACCGCCCACCTCCGTCGAGTGTATCCCGCCGGTGATCAAGACGATGGCCCGTCCTTCCTGGATCAGACGTTCGGCCGCGACGTCCGACCCAACCCGCCGCGGGTCGGCGAGTTTCCGCTGGACCTCCAAAAAGTGATCCAGCCGCTCCAGGTTTTCAGCGCTGGAGATCGTGAGAGCCACAAAGGGCCGACCCAGGGTCGTCTGGCCCAGCGTGTCCAAAAGCACCCGATCGCTGGCATCCGCCAACCGATTCAGATAGCCGGTGATCTCATTCCAGTCAGCCAGCTTACGGTCCGCGCCGACCTCGTATCCGAGGACCGAGGCGGGATCCGGAATATCGCCCGCCGGCTCCTGGGCCCAGACGCTGGCCGGCAAAGCCGCCATCATGGCCGCCGCAAACACAGACTTCGGCCTCATCTCGCCTCCTTCGCGTCAGCGCGCCAGAGATTATGGATGTCGGGATCGCGGCTGACTCTAGAGAACGAGTCGCCCACCCGCAAGGCAGATGGCCGTCGCCACCGTGTAGGGAGTCGATCGGGTGAGCGCCTTCGCTCGGTGGTGATTGGGAATTTGCTACGGCCTTTGACCTGATCGTTACATGATCCCTACATGATAGCCGTGTAGCATATTGGCGTCGTGTACCCAAAGGGTAAGTGAGATAGATAGCGACACGGGGGACTGGCGATGAGCGGCCCAAAGAGTGCAGCGGAACTATACAGGACGGATCTTGAACGGCACATGTTCGCGCCGAGCCGTCGCTCGGGCCGCCGCAGGCGGACGCCGGCCATCGGCCGGGTGGCCGACTGGCTGCGTGACTGGATCCGCGGCGGCTGGACTCGCTGGAAGCCACTGGCGGAGGCCGCAAACTGACTCGCGAAGGACTGTGACTCCCCCAACGCCGGGCCGCGCCGGCGCGTCATGCGGGCCAGCCGCTCTCCAGCCGCTGGCCCGCTTGCATCGCTTGCAACCACGCAAACCCGCCACAAGCCGCAGCAAGTGATGTTGGGTCCCGCGTTCCTCTGACCCTGTTCGCTGCAAAGGGTCGAGGGGCGCCCGGGTCGGGCACCCCTCGCTGCGGAGAGCAGTCTGCAGCTGTCGCTGCTGGGCGGGACGTTTCCGCGATGGGTTCTGCACGTTACCACCGCGGGGTGGGGCAACCGCGTCCGTTGCGGATCGGGCGACCCTAGAGAGTGCCGGACTCCAAGGCCCCGAAGATCGTGTAGATCAGAAGGGTCAACATCCCGAGATAGAAGACGCCCAGTCCCAAGGCTTGCGCTGCCGTTTGTATTCTCCGGGCTCTTGTTGGCGATCCGCTCATGAATGCCTCCGATTGCTGCCAGTTGTTCAGCTCTGGAGGCACCATAAGTGACAGCCGTCAGTGGGCTCTCAGCGGAAGATCAGCGAGACAGGCCCTCAGTCAGCCGATCGTCATTCAGACCGGTCGACTGAGTGCATGCACGGTCGCGCCGTGAGGCGCGAACAACCCCCTCGCCTAGTGGGAGGCGGAAGTATCGGAGACGGCCGAGAGCCTTTCGGAGAGCATCTCCGCCAGAAGGTCAAGCAGGTTGAAGAGACTGTCCCGGTGCCCCCGCACATCGGCGCGGGCCAGAAGCGCGTCGGAGTGAGCATCCAGCACATCGCCCACGAGTCGGAGCTCGGACCCGCTCGCGTGAATGTCGCCCACCAACACAGCCGACGCACCGATCCCATCGGCGAACTCGCCGATGCGGTTGGCATCGAGTGTCGCTGCGGGACCGAAGCCAGCGGCAGACCAGCCTTGCTCAACTACGTGATAGTCCACCGTCTCCACGATACCGCGCTCCGAGAGATTGAGAGAGAGGAGCTGGGCGACGCCATCGAAACGACTTCGATCTTCGGGCCCGACCCCGTGGGAGCGAAACGGTAGGACCGCCACCCTGACACCTTCGGCAGCGGGCATGAGGGCGGCGACGGGAGGACGGTCGCCTGGCCGACCCGGCCACCAAAACACCGAAGCGATGGCCAGGACCGCGATGACGAACAGTGCCGCCAAGACCGAGTGACCAGACCAGATGCGTCGCGACGCGGGCTTGGGCCCTGGCTCGCTCTCCCGTTCCGGTTCAACAGCCACCGAAGCCGTGGCCGACCCCTCGCTGGCCGAATTCGGCTCGACCGGCTCACCCGGTTCCCCGGTCTGCGTGAGGCCGTTAGCCGTGGAGGCGTCGGTCGTTCCCCGCTCCGCCTTGATCCGCGCCACCAACTCGCGCGTGTGGTCGAGCGGTTTGACTTCCAGCTCCCGAGCCAGCACCTCGCAGTACCGCTCGTAGTGACGCAGCGCCGCCACCCGATCACCTCGCAAGTACAGGCACTCGATCAGAAGATGCTGTGCCTCGTCATCCAGGGCATCCGACTCTACCAGACGGCGACAGTATGCCACCGCTTCATCGAAGTCGCCCGCTTCCTTGGCCCGGCCGGACAGCTCGAGTGCCGCTTTCCGGAATCTGCGTCGCAGCTCGGCGCGTTGCCGGTCGGCCCAGTGATCGAACTCGGGCTCGCCGACCGAGAGGTCATGAAGGAACGGCCCACCGTATAGCTCGACGGCACCCCTCAGATCACCCACCTCGAGACGCCGTTCGAACTCCTCCACATCGAGCCATACTTCTCTGCCGAAATCGAGGGCATCGCTCACGCTCTCCAAGTCCAGTTCGGGGCTGGCCTTGCGCAGAGTGTACAGCAGCTGGTTCAGGGCCCGACGCGCTCGCTTCTCATCCCGGTCCGGCCAGAGAACGCCGAGGATCTCCTCGCGTCGGTCCGGCCCCGGCTCCCTGGCCATGTAGACGATCAGCGCCAACGACTTGGGCCAGACCGCTTCGCCGGTCAGCGGCTCGTTGTTGACCGCGACTGAAGTCCGCCCCAACGTCCTAATCTCTATCATACCAGACCACCGTTCGCCCGGACTGATTCGTGGTGTGGACGCTCCAACCCATGTCGGGAGTACCCAGTATCTGTAATCTGACTCCGGCCTGCAGGTTCCGACAAGATGCTCCCGTCCTGGCTGATCTCATGCCGGCCCTGTCGCGCAACGCTGCCCGTTGCGCTAGAATGTGACATGATTCAAGGCCCCAACATCAACGCCCGCGTGTGCAAGGCCTGTGGGCAGCCGGCTCCAGCCGACGCTCGCTTTTGCCTGCAGTGCGGCACTCCGGTCGCTCCGGCCGCCGGTGCCGATTGTCCCGCCTGTCAGACCACCAACCCGGATCGCGCCAAGTTCTGTCTCGCTTGTGGCGCCCCCTTGTCCTCTCCGGCGCAGGCTGACCGCCGGGTCGTTACGGTGCTCTTCGCCGACCTGTCCGGCTTCACACAGATGAGCGAAGAAGCCGACCCGGAGGAGGTTCGCGAGCTCATCGCGGCCTGCCTCGATAAGCTCTGTCAATGCGTCACCCGCTGGGACGGCTACGTCGACAAGTTCATCGGAGATTGCGTCATGGCGCTGTTCGGCGCTCCGGTGGCCTACGAGAACGAGGCAGAGCGGGCGATCCGAGCGGCGCTCGCCATGCAGGAAGCGCTGAGAGATTGGTCGCCGCCGAGGAACGTGCTCTCGGAGAGCGAGGCCGGCTACAAACCGCAACTCCGCATCGGGATCTGTACCGGGCCCGTCGTCACCGGCCTGTTTGCCGGCGGCGGCGCACTCAATTACACGGCCGTCGGCGACACCGTGAACGTGGCAGCGCGCCTCGAACGCCAGTGCACAACCGGCCACGTCTTGGTGGATGCCACGACCTACGAACAGACCAAGCACATCTTCGATTTCGATGACGAGCAGGTCCTGCAGGTCAAAGGACGGCGTGAACCGGTTCGTGCCAGACACGTGATGGGGGTCCGGGCCAAGCGCGGGAAAGCCCGCGGCTTCGCGGACCGGCGAGTGCCGCTCATCAGCCGCGATCGCGAACTCTCACTTCTGCGTCAGCGCTGGCAACACGTTCAACAGGGCGGCTTCGAGCTCTGTCTGATAACCGGGCCGGCCGGGATCGGAAAGTCGCGTCTCATCGAGGAACTCATGCTATCGGAGGGGTTGACCGAGGACCAAGTGGCAGAAGGACGCAGTTACCCGTACTCGAGCAGCACGCCATGGGAGCCAGTGGCCGAACTCATCCGCGACCTACATGGTCTTCCGTTGGACCTCGCGCCCCGGGACGCCGCGGCGAAGGTCGCGGCGGCTGGCGATGACAGCTGGCCACCCCAGCTGGAAGCCGGCCTTACTGTCGCGCTCGGCAGCCCGATATCGGAAGTGCGCGAGCTGCAGGGTTTCGTTCCCAGCGAGCGCCAGGAGTGGATCCGCAGAGCGGTGACCCGCTCGCTGCGAGCCGATCAAGCCACGCCGAAGCTGCTCGTGCTCGAGGACCTGCACTGGGCCGACATGACGACCCTCGAGGCGCTATCACACCTGCCAGCCGATCCTCCGTCGGGGCCGGCCCTGCTGCTCCTCGTCGCCAGGCCGCCGCTGCCGGATGAGAAGACGCTGGCCAAGCTGTTCGAGGCGGTCGCCGACCGCATCGACCTGGCTCCTCTCACGGGCGACCAATCCCGGCAGCTCATGGAAGCGCTGCTGGGGCAACACGCGCTACCCGGCGATTTTCTCTCGGCGGTGACACAGCGCGCCGAAGGGAACCCGCTCTTCGTGGAGGAGATACTCAAGACGCTGTTGGAGAGTAGCGCCATTCAACAGGTCGATGGCGTCTGGGAGGCGCCTGGCAACCTGAAGCAGCTCGAGATTCCGGACACGATCGAGAGCGTGTTGAGCACGCGGATCGATGGTCTCGACACCTCCACGAAGTCGGTGCTCCAGTATGCCGCGATCGTCGGACGGCGCTTCTGGTCGGGGGTGCTCGCCGACGCCCTCGCCGGCCGACCCGTCGATCGCGAACTCGAACGACTCCTCGAGGGAGCTTTCGTGCGATCCCTACCCGCATCCACCGTAACCGGTGATACGGAATACCTGTTCGAGCACCTCTTGCTCCAAGAGGTCGCCTATGACGGTATACTCCGCCGGTACCGCGCCAAACTGCACACCACGGTAGCCGGCTGGCTGGAATCGCGCCTGGGACCACAAGCGTCGGAGTACGCCGAGTGGATCGCCTTCCATTACGAGCGCTCGGATCAGCCGGAGCGGGCGTTGCCATTCCTCGAACGCGCCGCCGAGAGGGCACGCGAACGCGGATCGCTCCCCGATGCCAGGTCGCTTGTCGAGCGGGCGCTGGCGAAGGCCACGACTCCCGAATCCCGAGCCCGACTCCTCATGCTGACCGAGGATATCGCGACTGAGGCAGGAGAAGTGGAGACGCGGCGTGCGTCGCTTGAGGAACTCGAGCGCCTCGCAAGCGAGCAGGCGGATGAGCGACTGACCGCCGAGGCCGAGTATCGCCGCGCCCATTACCAATTCCAGACGGGTGATCTCTCCAACGCTCGAGCCAATGGCGAGCAGGCGCTCCAACGATTCGACCGACTCGGGGATACCTCGATGCAAGCCGACGTGCTTCGCCTGCTCGGGAAGATCTCGCAATCACGGGGCGATCCACGGGAGGCACTCAAGTATTATCGTTCCTCACTGCCGCTCGAACGCCAGGCGGGTGACCGCTACGGGCAAGCCGAGGTCTTTGACCAACTCGGACTCGTCCACATCGACCTCGACGATTTCACCACGGCGCTCGACTACTTCGAGGCGGCGCGGGAGATCTGCAGCGAGTTGAGCCAGCGACCCGCCGAGGCACGCGTCATAGGTCACTACGCCATGGCACTCCTCTGGCTCGGCCGCTACGAGGAGGCCGAATCAGCAGCCAGCGGAGCACTCGATCTGGCGGAACTTAGCGGATCGCTGCAAGCTCAGGCCGGCGCGAAACTCACCCTTGCGGCTGCGCTCATCGCGCGCGGCAAGACAGGCGACGCCATGGAGCTTGCCCGCCAGGTCTGCGACATCGCACGTCATACGACCCAACCCAGCCTAGAGGCGCGGGCGCGACTGCTGCTCGCACAAGTTCAGACGGACACGGCGGCGCTAGACGACGCCCACCGGGCCCGCGAACTAGCCCACCAGTCGAGCCTGGCACACGTCGACATTCTCGCTCTGGTTCGCGAGGCCGAGTTGCGCCTCGCAGCCGGCGACCCGGAAGGCGCAGACCAGGCGTCCGCCGAAGCCTTCCGCAAGCTCAGCATGCACGGAAAGATAGAGGGTCCCGAGGAAGCGATATTCCACACTCGAGCGCTCGTGCTGGACGCGTTGGGACGCAAAGCCGAGGCGCTCGAGCTCTACGAACAGGCCCGGACGACGGTCCTCGACAAAGCCGAGAAGATCGAAGACGCCCGGCTCCGGCGGCGATTCCTGCATGACATCCCGCTCAATCGCGCGATCATGGAGACAGGCGATGACCGCACGGGGCGACACGCATGACCGGTGAAGCGACAGGCTTGCTCTGCTGCCTTTTTCTGGCCCACTACATCGGCGATTTCACGCCACTCGCCACACGCCGAATGCTTGATGCGAAGGCGGCGGCCAAGCCCCTCTGGCCCATCGCCGCACACGCCGGCGTGCACACCGTTTTGATGGCCCTGGCCATAGTGCTCGTCTCGCGACCGGAGGCGCCAATTCTGCTGCTTGCCTGCGCGATCCAGTTCGCGACTCATTTCGGCCTCGACGCCGGACGCGCCGGCTTGGGCCGCTGGCAACCTCACCTGAACGACCCGACGCGATCCAAATTCTGGCGCCTCCTCGGCCTCGACCAGCTGGCACACACGATCGTCTTGATTGGGGTGGCCACGCTGGTCCTCGGTTGACCGACCGAGGTCACCGGGGCGGAGACGGCGCGGCCGCGACCGACAAGATGTACCCTGACCCACGTATCGTGGGGCACTCCCGCCGAAGAAACCCCCAAGCGCCGACCACGTGATTGCTACCTGATAGCCAAGTGATAGCCCTAGCCCGAACATGATCGGCGCATGACTCGAACCTGACTCCTGCCTGATCCGCCGGTCTTAGCTTGCCACCGAGTCATCTACGAACTTCTTTCGGAGGCTCAGTCAAAGAGCTAATGCTTCCAAATGTCTCGTACTGAACTAGACTACCTCAGCTGTCCCACCTGCCCGCTGTGGAAGCGATAGCGGCTCGCTGACCCGAGCCTCCGAACCTCTTTAAGCGCCGCCGGGGACAACCCGGCGGCGCTCTGCTTTTTAGCTGACTCGCCGGATTCTGGCTCAGGGCACGGTCGGCCCGATCAGGATGGCATTGACGAACAGGCGGCTGAGCGGCGGCCAGAGCAGCCGGTAGTTCGGGTCATCGGCAAACAGCACGACCCGCCCCCGGCCCACAGGTTCATCGATCATCCACGCCGTGCCCTCGAGCAGATCCTCCGTGTTGTCCGGCCAAACGAAGCCTGCAATCCACAGATCGCCTCCCAAAAAGCCGACTGGAGCCGCACCCTCCTTCGACGGGCTATAGAAGTCGTCGCCGGACACGAGAACCGGGATCGTCTCGGACTCGAAACCGAACGTGAATGGGTGGGTGAGATCGAGGGAGGCGCGCATGATCGCGCCCGGAACGGGAAGCGGCGCTCGCTCGCCGGCGCCTCGACTCACCAGTGGCGGCACTGCTGCTCCGTGCAACGGCGGAAGATGCTCATCGCTGGGTGCGTCCTCCTCGCTCGCTTCCGCCGGCTCAGCCCCACCGACCAACCGTGCAGTGGTGAACTCCAGCTGGGGATCCGCCAGATACTCGGCCGCACCGGCCATGCCGATGAGCATCCCACCCGACTTGACCCAATCGAGAAGCATCGACGCACCGCTCTCGCCGAGGGCTCCACGGTAGCCCGAGCCCGGCGGCAAGATCACGACATCGTAGTTGGACAGCGGCAGATCCCGCAGCCGTTCGGCGCGGACAGCGGAAAAGGCAAGACCGTACTCGCGTCTTAGCAAGTACCAGGTATGCCCGAAACCGGTGATGCTGACTCCGTCGCCACCCACGACCGCCACGCGCGGCAAACGCAGGGTTACGACGGCATTAGACCCGATGCCCGTGGGCCCTTCCTCGTAGTATGCGCTGTTCACAGCATCCACGCTGACACCGAACCGTTCAGCGAGCCTCGCGATGCGGGCGTGCACGGAAGCCGGGTTACGATTGACGCGCACAACGAGACTGCCGCGTGGGTATGAGACGCCGCCGGCGCGCAACGGCTTCGCGGCGACCGCCACCTTGTATCCTTCGTTCATCAGCGCCACGGCCAGGCGCAGCGACGCATCTCTATCGCATGAGAACACATAGGCGGTGCGTGCCGGCCCGGCGGCCACGCCGCCGCCGATCCCGTCCCGCAAGGGCTCCGGCAAAGCCGCGAGGTCACGGGTGTCCAGAAGAGCCGGCGGCCGCCATGACCTCGCTCGTTCGTCAAACTCCACCCGGATGGGAGTCGCGGTGATCGGCTCCGCCCTCTCCAGCCAGTACGCCTCCACGCCAAACGAAAGGGCGAGGCTCCAACCGGTGATGTCATAGAACTCATAGCGATCCCGTGCGGTGTTCGAACCACGCCGGGCGTTGACGGCCCGCTTTTCCAGCTGCCGCTGGACGAATTCGGAATCTAGTTCGGCGTCCGGAGCGAGCAGCGCATCAACCAACCGCGCTTGCGGCTGGGTGAGGTCGATGATGAAGCTGCCGGCCGGGAACTCTCGCCGTCCCGCGCCGGCGAGGTAGGGATGGGCACGGCCGGCGTCGAATGGCTGTGTGGCGACCCTGACCTGGATGCCGTCACGGAGCAGAATCTCGACCAGCCGCGCGGCCCGCTCCGGATCGTCACCCGGGACGATCACGAAACGCTTCCAATCGCGCGTCGCAGCGAATTCGTTCATTCCCGAGCGGAAGAAGTCGTGATAGTCGCGCAGTAGCTCGGTCCGGTGCTGGGCAGCCGTGCGCAGCGTCGCGAGAGAAGCCGTGAAATGTTTGGCGATGCCATCCGCGAAGGTCAGAACGGTACCGTCGTCTCGAGCCCACCGGTAGCCCTTGTAGCCACCGCCGTCGGTCTCGTAGGTCATTCCGATGGCCCCGTTCAGGGCCGGCCAGCTGTCCCAATAACCGGGATAGTGGAGGTCGAAAACGTCCCGAACGAAATAATTCCACCCGAAGCGGTCGAAGGCCGCACCCGTGGCGTGCCCGAACGTTTCGGTCCAGCGGATCACCTGTTCTTTGGGCAGACTGGGATTGATCGGGAGGACGGGCGGCGGCATGAAGAACTGAGTGGTCTGGCCGTGATGGTCGACGAAGACCTGGGGGTTCCAAGTGAGTACGGCGGCGACGAGCGCCTTGGTCTCACGTTGACTCAGGGCCAACGCATCCCGGTTGAGATCGAACTGGTAGTGGTTGTTGTTGGTGCTCATGCCCCAGGGCGCGTCGTGCTCGAGCGCGGCATGGGTCGAGTCCCCCACAGCGAACGCGTTGTACCACTCGACGAACCGTTCATGACTTTCAGGATTGTGCGCCGGATTGATGACGGTGACTACGTTCTCCAGAACTGCCGTCGTCGCGGTGTCCATCCCGGCGGCCAGTTGGTAGGTCACCTGTATCGCCGCCTCGAAGGCCGCGGTCTCGTTCCCGTCGTTGGCATAGTTCATCCAACCGACGGCCGGCGTGGTCACGGCGATTCGTTCGGCCGTTTCCAAGTCGGTGGCCCTGGGATCCCGCAGACGGCGAAGGTTGGCGCGGATCTCGTCCAGACGTGCGATGTTCTCCGGTGCGCTGACTACCACGAGGAAAAGGCGACGACCTTCGGTGGAACGTCCGTAGTCGAATAGCCGAACCCGGTCCGAAGCGGCCTCGGCGATGGCCTCGACCACACGGACCATGTTACCGTGGTCGGTGTGGAACTCGCCCGGCTCGTAGCCGAGCACTGAATCGGGCCGCGGGACATCTGACCTGTAAGGTCCATGGGAGTAGAAATCGAAATCCTGAGCGCGGACGCTCGACGGCGCCAGTACCGCGAGCAGCACGAGTGCGATTCTTCGCATACTCTCCACCATTAGGGTTGTGTTGATGGTATCGTGAGCCGGCTAGGAAACGAGACCGTGTCTCCCGTCGTTCCACCCGCGAGCGAGAATATGAGGC
>JASFLD010000009.1:0-20564 GCA_050118275.1 Gemmatimonadales bacterium | reverse complement strand
TCTGTTCAACGCGCAGTTGGCGTACACATCCGAGCGCACGTACTGGGCCGACTTCGAGGTGTTCGATGTCAGCGTTTCAGCTCACAAGGCGAGCGGCAACGGCGCACACAACCCCTGGCTGTTACAAGCGTTGCTCGAGGCGTCGATCGACGCGGTAATCGAGCGCTACGGGCTGACGCCGTAGCCGACGGCTGATCGGCTTGGAGCTGGGATATGTGCGGAGCCGGTACGCTGTGTTAAACACTCGAGAAGGTTGCGGTGCCAGATGCCGAGCCTTGCGAGCGGCGGGCTCGTTGGCACCCTGAAAGATTCTGTGAGATGGCTCCCACCATCAACCCGGGATTCGGGAGGAAAAACGTGAGGGTCTCAGACCTTTCTCCTACGCGCGCCGGACCGCGAAGCCACGCTTGGCGTTTTGGCGTCGCGTGCCTGACCGGCGCCGTGTTATTCGGCAGTTGGGGCGCGAGCGGTCTCTTCGCCCAGCAGTGGCGAAGCCGCGTCTCGTCGCGCGTACAATACGTCGAGGGGATGACGCTGGTGCGGGACAGCGTACCCGTTGGCGACACGTCGGGTTCGGGGACGCAACGGACGGCGGGCGAGATCCCGGTTACCTGCTCGACCGGCGGCTCGCATTGCTTCTTCTACCGGTCGGGACGGGTCGCGAATACCGCCCCTGCGGTCCTGGATGTCGATCTCAACGTCTTCGGGTTCGGTGTCGAGGGCCTGCGGGCCTATGTGAGCACCCGCTTCCGAACCGACTTCGGCGATGATGAGTTCTGGCCTCGCGTGAATGACAACTTCGACCTGCTGGCCGGCTACGTCGAGCTGAATCGCCGTTCGTTCCGTGTGCGGGTCGGGCGCGACTACCAGGTCAGCGGTCTCGGCTACTACGGCTACGACGGCGGCTCGCTGGTCTACCGTCTGCCGGTTTGGCGCGCGGATCTCGAAGCGTACGGCGGCTGGGGACTGGAGAGGGGCGTGCCGGAGCCCATCAACAGCAGCGAGTTCGGCTCCCTGGGCGTGTTTCAGCCGCAGAAACGCAACTACCTGTACGGCCTGCGAGGATCGGCTCGCCCGACGGTCAACTCGTCCATCGCGGCGGTCTACCAGCGGGAGATCCCGACCGACCGGGCGGGACTCGCGAGCGAGCGCTTGGGTTTCGAGGCCACCTACAACCCGATCCCCGAGGTCTCGCTCCTCGGGCACGCTGATTACGATCTCGCGGCCAAGTGGTGGGGGAAGGCTGGCTTGACCGCCGGTTGGAAGGTGATTCCGGCTCTGTACCTCGAGGGACGGCTCTTCCGCTACCGGCCGGTGTTCAGTCTGCAGACCATCTGGCTGGCCTTCAGTCCCGTGCCCTATACCGGCTGGGGATTGGCCACGGGCGTGTATCCGATTCGCAACCTGTCGCTCAAGGTCGAGGTTGAGCGGCGCCAGTACGGCGAGACCGAGGCCGAGGTGCCCTTCTTCGCCACCACGGATCGTGACTGGCGAGTGGGCGGGTACGTGACGTGGCGGCCGGGGGAATGGCTGGGGGTCCCTTGGGACATCGATGGCGGCTACTGGCGCAACTGGGGCTTTGGTTCGGCGCTCAACTCTGGGAACCTCCGTGTCGGAGTCCGTCCCCACGACCAACTGTCTCTCGGTCTCCGCTTTTCGGCGTTCCAGCAGTTGGAAGAGTTCCGCATCGACGAGGGGCGCGTCTGGGGGCTCGGCGCCGATGTGCGGTGGCGTTCCCGGGCCGGAACAGTCTGGTTCTCGTTCGACAATTACGAGCATGACCGACGCAACAATGCCGCTATGAATGACTGGAGCCAGCAGCGCGCTGCGTTGGGATTCTCGTACTACGTGGGCTCAGAGCCCGGGAGGGCACCGTGAGGAACCATGCAACTTTCGCGGCGCTGCTGGTAGTCGCGCTTGTCGCGACCGTCGCCGAAAGCAGCGTGGCGCAGACCGGTGAGATGCAGATGCCCGACAACCATCAGGTGGCGGACTGGCTGATGGCGCACGGTGCGCAGGCGCAGGACAACATCCAGTTGTGCGGCGTCTGTCACGCTCGGGACTACTGCAGCGGTTGTCACGTCAACGCCTCAGAGGTACCGGCCATCCAGGCGTTGGAGCCCAACCCCGAGGTCGCGGCCTACGTGGCGCGCAAGGCCTGGCCGGCCCCCGCCAGCCACACGCCGTTCTGGCTCGAGGGGCATAAGGCGGCGGCCGCCGCTTCGAGCGGTTTTTGCACGACGTGCCACGTCGTCGAGCAGCAGTGTCAGGGCTGCCACTTGGGTTCGGAGACGTTGGAGCGTGCCAGGGACGCGGCGTACCGCCAGGACTTATACCACCCTTTCAACTTCCTGCAGCAGCATTCGGCGGCGGCGTTCAATCGGGAGACCGAGTGCGCCACCTGCCACAACCCCGAGGTCTTCTGTCGGGATTGCCATTCGGGGTTGGGGATGGCGAAAGCGGACTTCCGCACCGACGCCGGCTTCCACAACGAGAACCCGAACTTCCAGTTCGGTCACGGCCAGGCGGCTCGCCAGGGACTGGAGAGCTGTGCGACGTGCCACGCGCAGCAGGATTGCTTGGTCTGCCATTCGGCGCAGTCCGGACGAAGGATCAACCCGCATGGCCCTGATTTCGACGGAGAGCACTTGAAGAGCAAGAACAGGGGGCTGTGTCTGCTGTGCCATTTCTCGGGACAGATCGATCCCTGATCCGTCCTGTCCCAAAACGATTCAGAACCAAGTTCGCCGGGCTGGCAACGCTAGCCCGGCGACTTCGCTCATACGCCCGTCGTGGGCTGCTGAGGACTACGGAACGCAGAATCATCGACCGTCACGCGCCCGTACTCAGCTCGTCGAAATCCTTGGCCCGGGGCTGTCCGATGCTGTATGTTTCAATAGACCTCTTCTGAAAACCTAACAGCCCCGAAGACCAAGGACGCGGGCCGGTGATCGGCCCTGTGAACAAGGGGGGAATGATGGACGTCGGACGGATGATCGGTAGGGTCGGCACAACGACATCACTTTTGGCTCTGATCATGACGCTCGGCTGCTTTTTCTCCCGGAATGCGGTGGCGCAGGAAAGTGCGGGCTTCACCCAGAATGCACTGGCGGGATCGCAAGTCTTCGGATCGAAGGGGTGCGTGAAGTGCCATGCCGTGAACGGACTGGGTGGCACGGTCGGACCGGACTTGGGGCACATCGCCCGCCGCCGGTCATTCTATGAGCTGGCCGCGACGATGTGGAACCACGTCCCGCGTATGGGTGAAGCGATGCGCGAGCACGGCATCGAGAGGCCGCAGATGAGCGAGCGGGAGGCGGGCGACCTGATCGCCTTTCTGTTCACTCTCGACTACTTCGATCCGCCGGGTGATGTCGAGGAGGGCAAGCGCCTATTCACCGAGAAGAAATGCGTCGTCTGCCATCAAGTTGGAGTATACGGCGGCGTAGTCGGCCCCAGCCTCGATCATCTCGGCGAGTACGGCTCGCCGATCCTCGTCGCCGCCTCGATGTGGAATCACGGGCCGACCATGGCGGAGTTGATGGAAGAAAAGGGCGTTCCCCGACCGACGTTCACCGGCACCGAGCTGATCGACCTGATTTCCTACCTCGAGTCCGCCACGCCCGCGCCGCTGGCCGGCCCGCTCTATGTGCTTCCTGGCAATGCCGAGGATGGCCAGGTCCTGTTCACGGAGAAGGGTTGCATCAAGTGCCACAGCGTCCAGGGGGTCGGTGGTCGCGTCGGTCCGGACCTGGCTAAACGAGGCGAGCGCTGGAGTTTGACCGAATTCGCGGCGGCGATGTGGAACAAGGGTCCGAAGATGGCGAAGGCGGCCAAGGCTCGTGACCTGGATGTGCCCCAGCTGGGCGCGGGCGAAATGGCCGACTTGGTCGCTTATCTTTACTCAGTCGAATACTTTGCAGAGCCGGGGGACGCAGAGAACGGCCAGCAGTTGATGCGCGCGAAGGGATGCCTGGTTTGCCACTCGTTGAGGGGGGTGGGCGGCACGAGCGCGCCGGACCTGAGTCAACACCTCGGCATGAGCTCACCCGCCGAGGTCATCGCTTCGCTCTGGAATCACTCGGCACTCATGGAGGCCAACGATAGTCTGAGTGCGGACTGGCCGACATTCAGCCCTTCGGAAATGGCGGACATGGCGGCGTTCATGCAGAGCACGGCGAATTAGCGATAGCCGTCAATCGGCACGGACGGGTCGGGCTGACGGGACTCGCAGGCCGCCGGGAGAGCCCAATCCAGCAGAGAAGCCCATCGCTGGGCGGGGTATATTGTCCCCCCCCCGGCGGTCGTCAGGGGGTATTCAGACCCCTACCCGGTGGGGGTGGAGCCATATCTGCTTGCAAGACGGCTGGTACGGATGGTGCGCACCCACTCCGCAGTGCCCTCTCGCTTCACTGGCGCAGCGAGTGGTTCGGCCTGCGCTGGTAGGCGGGATACGCCCTATCCCAGCCGCTGCGCCGGCAGGCTCTGGAGCTTCCGACGCGCTGGCAGTTCTAGAGGTGAAACATGGTGGAGCGATCGATTCCTGCCTCGACTGAGGATGACCAGAGCTTCGTGCGGCGCCGCGAAGTGGCCAATCGGCTGAAGACCGTCGAGGGACAGTTGCGCGCCGTCCGACGGATGGTGATGAGTGGGGAGGATTGCCTCCCGATCGCCACACAGGCGGCGGCGGCCCTGGAGGGGCTGCGCGGAGCGATGAAGATCGTACTTCGCAATTACATGGATGATTGTCTCGATCCCGAAGCCGTCGAGTGCAATCGGGAAGAGGTCTACGATCAGTTCATCGGGGTGTTGGAGCGTTTTATCCGCTAGGACTGGAGGTCTGCTATGCGGGAAGCAACTCGGTGGCACCGCCGTTGGGCGAGGTTTCTTCCGTGGACGGTCTGCTGCCTGATGGCGTCCGTCACCGGGATCGCGTCCGTCAGCGCGTGTGCGGAGGAAGATCAAGTAGCCGGGCCGAATCCACCGGGCGAGTTCACGATCACGGCCGAGTCGGTTCGCGACTCGGTGAAAGTGATGTGGGACAAACGGGAGGACGCAGATTCTTTCAAGGTCGCGATCAGCTCGAACCCGACGTACACGAAATGGTACTATGCGGAAGATACGATGGCCGTGTTCACCAGCGGTGACGGTGTCGAGGACGACACCGACTACACGTCGACTGTAACTGCTTTCAACCAGGGCGGCGAGACGGTGAGCAGCAACAGCCCAACGGTGACGACCAACTTCTTCCCGTGGGACGAGTACTACACAACCAGCCTTCACTACACACGCGCCGGCAAGGCCTTCTTCTATAATACGACGCCCAACGACGGTTACGAGACACTGACGGGCATCCCCTACGGCAATCTGCCGTGTCAGGGTTGCCACCGCCCCGATCAGGCGGTGGGCACGAACGGTTGCGAGAGCTGCCACGATACGGCCGCGCCGGAGTTGGGCGCTCAAGTCGACGCCTCGCTCGACGGCGTTTGCGGCGGCTGTCACAGTCGCCAGGTGGCGGAGCGGAGCACACCGGCCAACTACACGGACGCCCACGACGCGGTGAGCGGCGGTGACTGCATGTACTGCCATACGTTGGAGGACATGCACGGCGACGGCACCGAGTACAACTCGATGCTGGAGGACGGTGCCATCGATGCCAAGTGCTCAGACTGCCACACCGATGTTTCGGGCGTCGCGACCGCATACCACCCGACGCACATCTCCTCGGTGGACTGCAGCACCTGCCACATGCAGGGCGTTGTGAGCTGTGCGAACTGCCACTTCGAGGGGCAGGTTTCCGTTCCCGAGACGAAGATGGCTCGCACGCGGATCGTCGATTGGATGTTGTTGGTGAATCGGAACGGCAAGGTCCACCCAGCCAACGTCCAGACTCTGGAGTATCAGGGCGAGACTTTCGCCGCCATCGCGCCGTTTTATTCCCACACGATCGCTAGGAACGCCGTCAGCGGGTGTAGCGACTGTCACGGCAACGCCAATATCACGGCGCTGACGTCGGGCGACAGCACGCTGGTGGTGATGGAGGCGTCAGACGCGGTTCCCGACTTCGGGACCAAGGGGACGGGTCTGGTTGGTCCGGGAGGCCGTGTCCCGGTGCCGTTCTACTACAGCGGCAAGCTTCTGTTCGACTTCGTGCACTACGACACTGGTACAGGCACGTGGTCGTTCGTCGAGCGGGGACCGGACGGCTATCAGATGCTGTTCGCTGAGCCACTGACCGAGGCGCAGATCAACGCACTCAAATAACCGTCTGAGGTTCTTGCTAGCGCCGCGCCCGGGGTGCACGTGTCACATCGATACGCTTGCACCCCGGAATCGCGCTTTCGGCTTTGCAGCTCAACTCCTTGTGTGTAATACACTTCGACTCCGGGGCATCGTCCCTCTTGCCACGGGTCCGGATATTGCCTAAGGTGCTCAACGTTGGGCGGCGGTCTGGAACAGACTTGTCACGCCCGAGTATTGGTACTAGGTATTGCGGGCTGATCCGAGATTGGAGGGAGCTGAGACATGAATCGACGTACCGTCGCCTTCCCCGTGCTGCTGATGATGGGCGCTTTCGCCGCTCTGGCTTGGGCTCAGGAGGGCTGGAAGACACCGCCGGCGATGACACATGAGGCCGAGGGTCGTGCCGACTGCCTGATGTGCCATAAGGCTGGTGGCATGAAGCCGGTACCGGAGGGTCACGCGGGCTTGAAGAATGACCAGTGTCTCATGTGCCACGCCAAAGACGCGACGGTACAGACGACCGCACCGCCGGCGATCCCTCACGAGCTCGAGGGGCGTGACAACTGCCTGATGTGCCACCAGGCGGGCGGTATGAAGCCCGTGCCGGAGGATCACGAGGGGCGGGCGAACGAATCCTGCCAGCTGTGTCATAAACCGGCTGCCTAGATCGAGACGAACGCGGAAGAGTCTTCTGGCCAGGAGGCTCAGGATTTCGGGCCCCGGCGGCGTCGCCGCCGGGGCCCTTTTGATGGGTGCGCCGGGCATGGCAACTTGGCGCGCGAAGCCCCGTTCGGTTGAGTCTGGTGCCTAACCGATGACTTGAGGGTGAGAGTCCCTTATGGACCCGGGTGGCGGAAACCGTTAGCTGTACCGCAAGGGCGGTCGGGGCGACGGAGGGGGCTAAGCCCACATGCGCGCTACCCGATCCTGCAGCGAGCCGATCTTCCGTCCGCAACGTAGCAGATTGCCCCGATCCGGCACCCGGGGAACGCTGGCACGTATTTTCCCTATGATCGACTCGGAGTCCTGTCAGTGAGTCGATCTGACCCGGGAAGCTGCTGGGCGCGGTCGTCGGGACATCTCGACCGTCGCCGTGGGAAGGCGCGAAGCTGTGCACGAGTTATCGCTCGCCCTCGAGGTTCGGTCCATCTGCGAACGTGAGATCGCGAAGCTGCCGGAATCGCGAATTACCGCGGTCGGGGTGGAAGTCGGGGCGTTCTCGGGTATCGAGGTCGATACGCTCCAATTCTGCCTCGAGGTCGTGATGGCGGAGCGCTTCGACGGGCTGAAATGCGAAGTCATGCGCGAGCCGGGGGTGGCGATCTGTCCGAAATGTGGGCTCGAGTTCGAGGTCGAGCGGGCACCGTTCGAGTGCCCGGAGTGCGGGGTTTTTGCCCGTGGTGTTGCGGGAGGGCAAGGACTTCAGGTGCGTTACATCGAAGTGGAGTGAGCCATGAGCCCTGAGCGAGTAGAGGTCAAAGAGAAGGTCCTCAGCGCCAACGATCAGGTGGCGGCCGTTACGCGAGAACAGCTTTCTGACCGAGGGATTTTCACGGTCAACCTGATCTCCTCGCCGGGTTCTGGAAAAACGACGCTTCTGGAACGGACGGTCGATGCCCTGAAAGACGGCTTGCGGTTGGCCGTAGTGGCGGGCGACGTGCAGACGCGAAACGATGCGGACAGACTGATCCGGCACGGCATCCCCGTCGAGGCGATCGAGACCGGTGGCGGCTGCCATCTGGATGCCCGGCAAGTCGCTAAAGCGCTCGAGTCGATCAGCCTATCCGACCTGGACCTGCTGTTCGTGGAGAACGTCGGCAACCTGGTTTGCCCGTCCTCGTTCGATCTGGGCGAGTCTATGAAGGTCGTCCTGATGAGCGTGACGGAGGGTGAAGACAAGCCGTTGAAGTATCCGGCGGCGTTCCGAAGAGCGCTGGCTCTGGTGGTCACAAAGGTCGATCTGGTCCCGCACTTGGATTTCGGGCTCGATGCGGCCATCGAGAACGCGCGCTCGGTCAATCCGAAGCTCGAGGTATTCACGACGTCGTCGTTCACGGGGGAGGGGTTGGAGGCGTGGACCGGCTGGCTCACCGAGCAGGTGGCCGCCCAGAAGCAGAGTGTAAGGGGTGCAGGGCCTCAGCGTTAGAGTTCGCGGGATCGTACAGGGGGTCGGTTTCCGGCCGTTCGTCTACCAACTGGCCGAGCAGTATTCGCTCACCGGTTGGGTGCGCAACACGGACCGTCAGGTCGAGATCGAGTTGGACGGCACCCCAGACGGACTGAGCGGTTTCGTCGGAGAACTGCGCAGACGGGCCCCACCATTGGCTCGCATCGATGCGATTGAAGTCGAGGAACGCGAGCCGGCGGGCTATTCCTCTTTCGAGATCGTCGAAAGCAAAAGCGGCGAAGGCTGGCAATCGATCCCCGCCGACACCGCCACTTGCGAGGCCTGTTTAGGAGAGTGTCTCGACCCGTCCGCGCGACGGCACGGCTACGCCTTCACTAACTGCACGCACTGCGGTCCGCGCTTCACCATCATCGAAACTCTGCCCTACGATCGCGATCGCACGACGATGCGCTGTTTCGCGATGTGCGCTGCATGCGCGGCGGAATACGAAGATCCGCGCGATCGCCGTTTCCACGCTCAACCGATCGCCTGCCCTGCATGTGGACCGCGCCTGTGGTTCTATGACCCGCTCGATCATGTCCCGGAGGGAGATCCGCTCCAGGTGTGCGCCGCCCTGTTGAGACACGGCAGAATCGTTGCGATCAAAGGATTGGGGGGCTTCCAGCTCGCCTGTGACGCGGCGGACAACGAGACCGTGGAAAGGCTCCGGTCTCGCAAGCGGCGCTACGGCAAGCCCTTCGCTCTGATGGTGCCAGATCTGGAATGGGTGGAGCGGCTGTGCGAGGCAACCTCGCTCGAGCTCGCGACGCTGGCGAGCCGGGAGCGCCCCATAGTCTTGTTGAAGCGCCGGCCGGAGATCGACATTGCTGCCGAGGTCGCCCCTGGGCTCGACACCCTGGGACTGATGCTGCCGTACACCCCCCTTCATCACCTACTGCTACGTGCTTTTGGCGGTCCCCTGGTGATGACCAGCGGCAATCTGAGTGAGGAGCCGATCGCCACCGGCAACCGGGAAGCGGTCCGACGGCTTGGCGACATCGCCGACGATTTCCTCCTCCACGACCGGGACATCTACGCGCGCTACGACGATTCTGTCGTAAGGGTGATCGGAGATGACGTCGTCCCGCTGCGGAGGGCTCGCGGCTACGCCCCGACGCCCATCGATCTCCCTTTCACGGCCAGCCGCGAAATCCTCGCCTGCGGCGCGCAGCAGAAGAGCACCTTCTGTCTGGTGAAGGAGTCGAAGGCGTTCATCAGCCAGCACATCGGTGATCTGGAGAATCTGGAGACGCTGGAGCACTACGAGTCAGCGCTCGAGACTTTCCGCAGATTGTTCAGAGTGGAACCGCGGCTGATTGCGCACGACATGCACCCGGACTATATGTCGAGCCACCTGGCGCATGACTTCCCGGCACCGTCGGCCTTCCGGGTCGTCGTCCAGCACCATCACGCACATATCGTGAGCGCCATGGTCGAGCACGGTCTTCGCGAACCTGTCATCGGCGTCGCCTACGACGGTACAGGTTATGGGCTGGACGGCGCGATCTGGGGAGGGGAGATACTGGCCGCGACCTGGGCGAAATTCGAGCGCGTCGGCCATCTGCGGTACGCGCCGATGATTGGCGGCGAAGCGGCAATCCGCAAGCCATACCGAATGGCGGTCGGTTACATCTGGTCGCTTTGCTCGGGCAGCGACGTCGAGTTCCAGACTTACCTGTCCAAAGTGCCGATCGGCGAACGGATCATGCTTCGTCGACAATTCGAGGGCAAACTGAACACGCCTCTGACGTCGTCGTGCGGACGCCTGTTCGATGCCGCGGCGGCGCTGCTGGGGATTCGGAGCGAGGCGCTGTACGAAGGGCAGCCGGCGGTCGAGTTGGAAGCGATCGCCGACGAGGATGTGACTGACGTCTATTATCCGTTTGACGTGATTCGGCAGGGCAATGCCTGGGTGGTCGATCCCGCCGCGGTCCTCAGAGCCCTCTGGTGCGACTACCGCGCCGGCCGGCCCGTTCCGGTGGTTGCGGCCGCTTTTCACAACACGGTAGCCCAGTTCACCCTGGCGGTGTGTGAACGTGTTCGCGATTCCCAGAAGCTGAACAGGGTAGTGCTGAGCGGCGGGTGTTTCCAGAATGCCTTGCTGACGCGGCGCTTGTCGGACCGATTGCGGGAGCGCGACTTCGAGGTGTTCACCCAGCGGCAGGTGCCGCCCAACGATGGCGGGATATCGCTAGGGCAGGCGGCAGTCGCGTACGCCATGATGGAGGACGGGCGCTAGCCTGCGCCGGTCTGCGGGAGGACGCTCGCGGCGCCATCAACATATACGTGGAAGAGGCTCTCCTTCCGGTTCGGTCACGATCCTGCGGCCGAATCCCGTCTCCAAGATCAGTCTCCCAGCATGCTTCTCCGTGCAAACTCCGATCACGGCGGCGTCACGTCCCAACGGGTGAGCCCGCAGCGCCCGCAGCGCCGCGTCCGCAGCCGCTTCACGTACCCCCATCACCGCTTTCCCCTCGTTCGCGATGTGAAACGGATCCAGGCCCAACATTTCCGAGGCGGACCGCGTTGCCGGCGTGATCGGGACCGCGGACTCCTCGATCACGATCCCGACACGGCTCTTCTCCGCCATCTCCGCAAGCGCGCTGGCCAGACCGCCGCGCGTAGGGTCCTTCATGGCGGCGACGGAACCGTTCACCGCTGCGAGGACCGCCCGGATCAGCCCGTTGAGGGGCGTGACATCCGATACCAGGCTGCCTTCGAGGCCGAGGCCGCGGCGCGCCGCCATCAGTGCGATGCCGTGGTCACCGATCGAGCCCGTGAGCAATATCCGGTCGCCGGGCCTCAGGCCGGCGTCGCTCACCACTGCGTCGGCCATGGCAACGCCGGTCGTGTTGATGATGATCCCGTCCAATTCGCCGCGTCCCATCACCTTTGTGTCGCCCGTGATGATAGTGGCGCCGGCCTCGCGACACGTTTCCTGCATCGAGCGCTGAATCCGCTCGAGGTCGGCCCGCGAAAAACCTTCCTCGATCACGACCGCCGAGGTCAGTCCCAGCACGTCGGTGGCGCCCATCATGGCCAGGTCGTTTACGGTGCCGGCAACGGACAGGCGGCCGATGTCACCGCCGGGAAAGAAGATCGGGTGCACGACGTGGGAATCGGTGGTCACCACGAGCCAGCGCTCGCCGATCGGCAACGCGGCGCCATCGTCGAAGGCCGGGAGACCGCGAGGGTCGATGTTATCACCGACGAAACCGGCGGCCAGCGTCTCCTGAATCAGTTGGCGCATGGCGCGGCCCCCGGCACCGTGCTTGAGTGTGATCCGCTCTTCGCGCGACCCCGCCTCCGCCGGCCGACCCGTCGTCATAGATCGGGATGCCCGCCGTACTGGTACCAAATCTTGCAGGTACCCTCGCTGCTGACCATGCAAGCGCCCACCGGGTTCTCCGGATCGCACCCCTCCCCGAACAGCTTACAATCGGTCGGTGTGGCAAGACCGGACATGATAGGCCCGCAGATGCAGGCCTCCGCCAGAGCGGGTGGGATTTGCTGCCAGAGCCGCTGAATGTCGATATCATACCGCACGCGCGCATCGAACTGCGCGTACTCTTCCCGAAGTCTGAGATTGCCATCCGGTACGTCGGCGATCCCGCGCCAGATCCCGCCAGCGGTTCGGAAGACCTTCCACATCTGGGCCTGTGCGACACGATTGCCTTCCCGAGTGACACAGCGCGGGTACATGTTCTCTACCCTCGGTTTGTCATCGCGAATCAACTCGACCAGTCGCACGAGGCCGGCCAGGATATCCAGCGGCTCGAAACCGGCGACGACCACCGGAATCTTGAAGCGCCCGACGAAAGGCTCGAAGATCCCCCAGCCGGTGATCGTTGCCGCGTGACCCGCCGCCAAGAATCCCTCGACCTTCGTCTCAGGTATCTGCGCCACCAGCTCCATTGCCGGTGGCACATACTTGTGGGCTGACAGGATGGAGAGATTGGCCGGCAACTGGCCCGCGAGCACGATTGCCGCCGTCGCGACCGCCGTGGTCTCGAAACCGGTGGCAAAGAATACCACTTCCCGATCCGTCTGCCGGGCAAGCTCGACGGCTTGCGCCGCGCTATAGATGATCTCGACCTGTGCGCCGTCTGCCTGTGCGTCGGCTAGCGACCCGGAGGTCCCGGGCACTCTCACCATGTCGCCGTAGGTCGCGATGATCTTTCCGTCTTGAGCGAGCACTACGGCCTCGTCCACCTCCGGGAGATCGGTTACGCAAACCGGACACCCCGGGCCCATGATTAGATCTAGCGGTTTCGGCAAGACCGATCGAAGGCCGTATTTGGCGATGGCTTGCTCGTGACTTCCGCATACGTGCATGAGGGTCACCGGCGATCGACCGATCTCGCTGGCCAGTCGCGCCAGCTTGTCGGCCAGCGCCCGGGCCTTTGCGGGGTCGCGGAATTTCAACTGTGCGACCTGTTCACCGATCCCTGTCTCAGACACCATCGGCCCCCGGCCGATCGGATGCGGCGGCCTCGATCTCGCCGCGCACATCGGCGGCCATCATGTCGCTCTCAGCAGCCTCGAGCAGCTCCTCGTACAGAGCCAGGGTCTCTTGGATATCCTCAGCCGGGATCTTGCGGATGGCAAAACCGACGTGGTTGAGGACGTAGTCCCCCGGCTGAACCGGTTGATCCACGATGTCGAGCCGCACCTCTCTCCGTACACCCCAGAAGTCGACCGTGGCCGTGAGGCCATGCACTTCCACGACTTGTCCGGGTACGCCAAGACACATCGTATACCTCCCGCGACCAGGGACGGAAATAGTAAGTGCCGTTCATACTGCACACGATCGGGTCCTTGGGTCAATGGCCGGGCGTCTCCGAAGCGCTGAGAAGACCCCGGGCGGTCACCTAGCGGAGGCGGGGGCATTGTACCCCTTAGTGGTGAGCAGGGTTGTCCCATTTGTCGTATTTTGCCCCACGCCGCGGATGTGAACAATGAGCGAGAACTGTTACTAACAGCGGATATTCGCCTCGCATCCTTTGTCGCGATGTCGCTGGATGGCTCATCCCGGACAAACTGGCATGACACTCGCAAACCAGTAGTCCCACTACGTGCACGTGATCACGGGGGAAACGTCTGTTTCACGCGCGCACGCCCAACGGACAATCACCCCAAACTTAGCCTCGGAGGCTCCCTTATGGATAACCTCGTACGTGCCCCTTGGCACAACAACGAGCCGCTGGGTGATTACCTGGACAGGACCGGCGTCTCGCGCCGCGAATTCCTCGCCTACTGTGGAGAGCTCGCCGCCCTGCTCGGTCTCTCGTCGATGATGGTGCCGGAAGTCGCGGAGGCACTGCAGGCGTCTCGCCGGCCATCGGTCATCTGGCTGCAATTTCAGAGTTGCACGGGCTGCGTCGAATCGCTTCTGAGGACCGAGAGCCCAACGGTGGGCGACTTGGTCCTTCGGACGATTTCACTCGACTACAACCGTACGATTCAGGCGGCGGCGGGCTCGAACGCGCTGGCGGCGCTGCGGCAAGCGGCCGAAGACAACTGGGGCAGTTACCTCCTTGCGGTGGAGGGTTCGATCCCCACCAAGGACGGCGGCGTGTATGACTGCTCCGGCGGAATTACGGCCCGTCAGGAGTTGGAGGAATTCGCGGAGGGAGCGGCCGCTGTGATCTCGGTTGGGGCATGCGCTTTCTGGGGCGGTTGGCCGGCGGCGAGTCCGAATCCCACAGGTGCGGTGGGCGTCTCGGCTCTGATCAAGGACAAACCGTTGGTGGCGATACCCGGGTGTCCACCGATCGGCGACGTGATCACCGCAACGGTCGTGCACTACTTGACGTTTGGGCGTCTGCCCGAGCTGGACTTGCAGCGCCGACCCTTGTTTGCTTACGGCGCCCGCATTCACGACCAGTGCCCGCGGCGCGCTCACTACAACGCCGGGCAGTACGTGCAGGCCTTCGACGACGAGGCGGCGCGCCGGGGCTGGTGTCTGTACAAGATGGGCTGCAAGGGGCCCGAGACCTACAGCCCCTGTCCGCTGATCGCTTGGAACGGCACCACAAAATGGCCGATCGCGGCGGGTCATCCCTGCTTCGGTTGTACCGAGCCGTTCTTCTGGGATACCATGACGCCGATCTATAACCGGCTGCCTGCGGTGTCCGGCTTCGGGGTCGAGCGGACCGCTGACACGATCGGGGCGGCGATCGCTGCGGGCGTGACGGCCGGTGTAGCCATCCACGCGGTGGCCACGGGTGTCCAGCGGGCACGCCAGTCCAGAGTGACGGAGAAGTACGAGGAGACAGCTGCTAGCGAGTCGGAGGGTTAACGACCTGGCACCGAGAATCGTCGTCGATCCGATGACGCGGATCGAGGGTCACCTCAGAATCGAAGCGGAGACCGCGGGCGGGCGGATCAACGAGGCGTACGCCAGCAGCACGATGTGGCGCGGGATGGAGGTCGTTCTCAAGGGACGCGATCCTCGCGACGCCTGGGCGTTCACCCAGAGGGCATGCGGAGTCTGCACCACGGTCCACGCCCTGGCCTCGGTGCGGGCGGTCGAGAATGCTCTCGACTATCCGATCCCGACGAACGCGAACCTGCTGCGCAACCTGGTGGCCGGGTTCCAGTACGTTCAGGATCATGTCGTCCACTTCTATGCGCTGCACGCGCTCGACTGGGTGGACGTCGTCTCGGCGCTGAGCGCCGATCCAGCCGAGACGGCGCGCATCGCGCAGAGCATCTCGCCGTGGCCAAAATCGAGCGCCGCTTACTTCCGGAGCGTCCAGCAGCGGGTGCAAGACTTCGTGAATTCGGGTCAACTGGGGATCTTTACGAACGGTTACTGGGGTCACCCTGCCTACAAGCTGCCGCCGGAAGTCAACCTCCTCGGGGTCGCGCACTATTTGGAGTGCCTGGACTGGCAGCGTGAGGTCATCAAGCCGCACGCCATCATAGGTGGCAAAAACCCTCATCCCAACTGGTTGGTGGGCGGAATGGCGGCCCCGATCAATCCGTCGGATACGGGCACGCTGAACGCCGAAGAATTCAGCAAGATCTCCCAGGCGATCGATCGTGCCGTTGAATTCGTCGAGCAGGTCTATGTGCCAGACCTGCTAGCGGTGGCTGGTTTCTACAAGGACTGGGCGGCCATCGGGGGCGGTGCGCGGAACTACCTGGCCTACGGTGACTTCCCTCCCTACGACATCAACGACCTCGATTCGCTCTACTTCCCGCGTGGGGTGATCGTCGACCGGAATCTGGGTGAAGTGCAGGAGTTTGATCCGGCCGAGGTGAACGAATATGTCACGCACTCCTGGTACGCCTACGCAAGTGGAGACGAGACGGGGTTGCACCCCTACGATGGGGAGACGGAACCGAACTATACGGGTCCCGAACCTCCCTACGAGCAGCTCAACGTGGATGGCAAGTATTCGTGGCTCAAGTCACCGCGCTACATGGACATGCCCATGGAAGTGGGGCCGCTGGCGCGGATGCTGGTCGCCTACGCCTCGGGTCACGATGATGCGCGTGAGTTGGTCGGCGAGGTTCTCGGGCGGCTCGATGTGCCGCCGACAGCCCTGTTCTCGACATTGGGGCGGACGGCGGCACGCGGCATCGAGACGATGCTGATCGCGCACAAGCTGCGGGACTGGTACGGGGCGTTGATGAACAACGTCGCGAACGGCGACCTGGCGACGTTCAATCCCCAGAAGTTCGACCCGTCGACCTGGCCGGCGGAGGCGCGCGGTTTCGGATTCATGGAAGCGCCACGGGGAGCTCTCGGTCACTGGATCCGTATTCGCGACGGCAAGATCGAGAACTACCAGCTGGTCGTACCGAGCACCTGGAACGCTTCGCCCAGAGATGCGAAGGGACGGAAGGGGCCCTACGAGCTGTCGCTCACGGACAACCATCCGCTGGCCGATCCGGAGCGGCCACTGGAGATCTTGCGTACCATCCACTCGTTCGACCCGTGCATGGCGTGCGGGGTGCACGTGCTCGATCCAGAGGGCCGCGAGCTGGTCGCGGTTACGACGCAATGAGCAGCGTGGCACAGGTCAGGCCGGAGGCACACGGCGTAGAGCGCGGATTCACGCGTGTCTACATCTGGCATTGGCCGGTGCGCCTGTTCCACTGGGCGATGTTCGCTTCGGTGGTCGTTCTCTCGATCACCGGGCTCTACATAGGCCGGCCGTACCTGATCCTGGCGCCGCGCTCGACGACGCCGTTCCTGATGGGCTGGATGCGGTTCTTGCACTTCGTCGGTGCCGCCGTGCTGGTGGGCGCCCTGATGCTGAGATTGTACGCCCTGTTCTGGGGCGATCGCTACGAGCGCTGGGGCAGCCTACTGCCGTGGAAGAAGGATGACTGGGTCGGTATCTGGAGAATGATAAAGAAGTACGCCCGCTTCGATTGGTGGAGCGGGCCGCACTACATCGGCCATGATCCTCTCAAGCAGTTGTCGTTCACGACCTTCTACATCTTTCTGCTGTTCATGGTCGCCTCGGGATTCGCGATGTACGGGGAGGCGAATCCCGGCGGCTTCTGGTGGAGCGTCGCGACCCGCTGGATGATGCCGCTGATGGGCGGCAACCAGATGGTGCGGTTGCTGCACCATCTCGGCTTCTGGCTGTTCGCCGCCTTCGTCCCGCTACATGTGTACCTCGTGCTCCGCTCGGACGTGTTGTACGACCGCGGGGCCGTTTCCTCGATGATCAGCGGCAACAAATTCAAGCACGATTATATCGATTACGAGGATGCCTGACACGCTGGTTTTGGGCCTCGGCAACCCGCTCGTCCGCGATGAGGGTTTCGGGGTCCAGGCCGTCAGGCGACTGGGTGAGCGGTTTCTGTTGCCGGAAGGGGTCGAGGTGGTCGACGGGGGCACGCTTGGCTTGAAGCTATTGCCGATCCTGCAGGACGCGCAGCGCGTTCTCATTCTCGATGCGGTCGACGTTTCTCGACCGCCGGGTACTATCGCGCATATCGGCTGGGATGACGTGCGTCGCGCGCTCCCCGTGAAGATATCGCCTCACCAGGAGACGGTTACCGAGGTGCTGGCCATGCTCGAACTGCTCAGGGGCAAGCCGGCGGACTTCCTGATCATCGGCTGCCAACCGGCCTCGCTGGAGATGGGCTTGAAGCTGAGTCCCGAGGTAGAGAAGGCCATGGAGCGCGTCCTGGAAGACGTCGTCAGAGTCCTGAGAGATTGGGGCCACTCCGTGGTCGCTCGTGACCCTGGCCGTTGCTGAGTCTGCCGTGCCACGCCGCCGCGACGATCTGTAGCGCTTCCGCCCGGCGTGCCGCGTTCGCCTCGCAGCCGATCTCGACTCCAGCGCTTGCCCTGTGACCGACCGCCTTCGGCTGTGAGCTAGAGGTACGTTGCCAGCATCGTGATGAGTATCACGAAGATCAGCAGCACGCCGACAGTCAGGGCCGAGAAACCGAATATCCGGAAGAGCCGTTCTAGCTTCTTGGGATACGGGTGAGCCAGGTGCTCCTCCAGCCTGCCGTCTGCTACCAGCTGCTCATACTCACGCGGCTTGTCGTGCTTCAATTCCTCGAGCGACACCCGACCTGTGAAGATGACCGGGTCCATGGGGAATTTGTCCGGCCGGAAGTGAGTGTTGAAGAAGTGGACCGTAAAGATGAAAGCCACCGCGAGCAAAGCCTCGTCGCTGTGAATGATCGTCGCCACGTTGACCGTCCAGCCGGGCAGGATCAGCGTGAAGGACTCCGGGAACCAGAGAAGCAGGCCCGTTGAGCCGATGACGAACATTCCCCAGAAGACCGCGAAGTAGTCGAACTTCTCCCAGTACGTGTAGCGACCGTACTGAGGCCTTTCTCCGCGGCCGAAGAACCAGTTGATTGAGGCGGCGAATTCCTTGAGGTCGGTCTTGTTGAAGATCAGCGATCTGTCGGAGAAGATGAACTCACGCCAGCTCCTATTCGAGCGCCGTTTGCGCGCGAACACATCGGCCACGTGGGTCAGGAAAACCGAGATCAAGGCGATCGCGCCCAGTCGGTGGAGAATTCCGGTGGTCGCGAAGCCGCCCAATATGTCCGCGAATGTCTGCGCCCAGCGCATGTAAGAGAACTTCAAGGTCATCCCGGTCAGGGCGAGCACGAAGAAGCTGACCAGCATCACGAGGTGCAAGGACCGCTCGAACGTAGTGAAACGCTTGTATAGGGGTTCGTCTGCCGCGGGTTTATGGCGTGTCCACTGGCCCGGAGAGCGCCACAGCCGCCACAACCAGGCCAGCGTGTGAAGCGTGGCGAAGGTCAGTGTACCCACGAGGAGCGCCGTCATGCCCCAGAAGGTCCAGAAGAGGAACGGATACTTCCTGGGATCGTGGTGCGTGGCGTGGGTCAGATAACCCGTGAAACGACGGTTCGCCCCCGGATGACACTGTGCGCACGTGTCGATGATGTTCCGGCGGCTGAGAGTAGATCTTGGGTCGTCCGTCGGGTGTATGTTGTGCGTGCCGTGGCAGTCGTAGCACTTGGCAGCCCCCGCATCTCCCAAGCGCGACACTTTGCCGTGGAATGTGTCGAA
Organism: Gemmatimonadales bacterium; assembly: GCA_050118275.1. Taxonomy (GTDB): domain Bacteria; phylum Gemmatimonadota; class Gemmatimonadetes; order Palauibacterales; family KS3-K002; genus JASFMO01. The sequence goes on along the minus strand of JASFLD010000009.1, from coordinate 1,623 downwards.
GAACGTCTCCGACTCATCCTCGTGACAGCGTCCGCACTGGTCCATCATCATCAGCCGGAAATCGCCCAGGTCCGTCCGGCTGATATTGTGCGAGGTGTGGCAATCCTCGCAGGCCGGAAGTTCCCTGTCCTCGGGCGCGTCCTCGCGCAAGAAGTAGTGCACGCTCTGAGTGTACGCCTCCTCGATTCCGTGGTGGCAGTTTCCGCAGGTATCGGCGATGTTGCGGCGGTTTACCGAGGACTCGGGATCCGATGGTGGTAACTCATGGTGCGCCGTGTGGCAGCTGGGGCACGTGGCGGTCACGACGAGGCCGCTCTCGATGAGTCCCTTGCCGTGGATGCTCATCTCGTAGCTCTGCACGATGTCGGGCCCGCTGTAGCCCTCTTCGTGAATCCGCCGAGCCGCGGGTTCGCCTGCCCGGTGGCAGCCCGCACAAAGCGTCGGTACGTTGCGAGCGAAGGTCGGCGATGTCGGCGTTAGATGGCTTTGAGTGATGTGCTTGTCGTGGCAATCGAGGCAGGCCGGCGCGTCCTGGTCGCCCTGGCTGGCCAGGGTCCCGTGCGTACTGCTGGCGTACTGATCAGCTTGATCCGGGTGGCACGTCGCGCAGTCGACGTTCGACGCTACCGAAGTCGCACAGGGGCGAGTCAGCGTTGAAGGTGTGACGTCGCTGTGGCATTGGGCACACCCTGTCCCGCCGTGCATCGCCCCGTTGTAGGCCTGTTCATCGATGAAGATCGAAATCGACTCGCCGTCCCGCTCCATCGTGGCACTGGGGTCGGAGTGGCAGTGGAGACAATCGGCGTTGGCTGCGCCGGCCTCATAGAAGACCTGGCGTATCTTGTGTGGGGAGTGACAGTCGACGCAGACCGGGATGACGTTCGGCTTCTCTTCCCACAGCCGCCCTTCGATCACCTGGCGGTGGACCTCCTCGATCAGCGCATGGCACTGAGTGCACGTCTGAGCGATGTTGGACTGGTGGATGCTCGACCGAGGATCGGTGTGCGGAAGGATCATGTGGGACGTGTGACAAGAGGTGCAGACGGCAGTCACCGCCAGCCCCTGCCGGAAGAGTCCCGTGCCGTGAATCGACAGCGAGTAGTTCTCGAGGATCTGATCCTGCGGGATGTTGCGCGTTCTCGAGACCTCCGTCCCCTCGTGATGGCACTCGCCGCAGAGTAGCGGAATGTTGAAGACGTAGGTCGGCGAGCTCGGATCCGTGTGGGACTTGATGTCATGCGTCCCGTGGCAATCGCTGCAACTCGGGGCCAGTGGATCCCCGCGAGCGGCTGCCTGTCCGTGCAACGATATGCCGTGCTGAACGGACTGGTCATCGTGACAGATGCTGCAGTCCGCTTTGGGTGGATCGTCGGGATGTGGAAAGGTGAGGCCGCGGTGGCAGTCGGTGCACGTAAGGCCCGCCTGGCCGTGCATCGACCGCTCATGACCCTGGCGGGTGACTACGTAACGGCCCGGATCGTCTTTGCCGGCGAACAGTGACTCCTGCTCATGGCACATGAGGCACAGATCGATTCCCTCCTGGGCCATGGCGGCGCGCGGCGCCATGCTGGCGACGAGGGCGAGTGCGGTGGGCAAGACCACAGGGAGCGCCTCGAACAGTCG
>JASFLD010000008.1:0-20663 GCA_050118275.1 Gemmatimonadales bacterium | reverse complement strand
AGCCTATCATCGAACCCTCAACCGGAAGGTCGAGACGTATTGCGCGGCGAGAAAATCTGCAGTGGGGCGATGGGTTCGAGGAAGAACTTGTGGGGCGCGTGGGGATACGAGGGACGATCAGGAGGGTGCGCCGGGGCCACGAGCGGACATTTGGAGCGCGGTGGCCTATCCCCAATGGCAGGTTGTCCGGCGCGACATGAAGCGAGGGCTCCGGCGCGCCCGACCGCCGGCAAACCGATTGTGACTACCCGACGACGATGTTGATCAGCCGGTCGGGGACGAAGATGACCTTGCGGATCTGCTTCGCGTCCATGTGACGCTGAACGCCGTCCTCGGCCAGCGCCTTCGTCTTGACCTCGTCCTCGGATGCGCCGCGCGGCACCTTGACGGTGGCGCGGAGGCGGCCGTTGACCTGAACGGCGATGTCGACCTGGTCGGCGACGGCGAGGGCGGGGTCGTACTCGGGCCAGTTCGCGCCGATGAAGATCGATTCCTCATGTCCGAGCCGTTGCCAGAGTTCCTCGGCGAGATGTGGCGCGAAGGGCGCGATCATGGCCACCAGCGGTTCGACCTCGGAGCGCCTTGGGCTACGACCCTCGGCGCGCACCACGTTGAGGTACTCCATCATGGCTGCGATGGCCGTGTTGTACTGCAGCGTCGAGACGTCCTCGGTCACTTTCTTGATGGTGGCGTGGAGTTTTTGGATGAGGTCGTCGGTCTCGGGCGGTCCGTCGTCGAGCTCGAGATTGACGATCATGTCCCAGACGCGATCGAAGAAGCGTGAGATGCCGGTGATGCCCTGCTCCCGGAAATCGCCGCCCTCCTCGTAAGGGCCGAGGAACATCAGGTAGGTGCGGAACGTGTCGGCCCCGTATTGCTCGACGTACTCGTCGGGGATGACGACGTTGCCGCGCGACTTGGACATCTTGGCGCCCTCGCGAACGATCAGGCCGTGCTTGCGGAACTTCTTGTATGGTTCCTCGAAGGGCAGGTGCCTGAGGTCGTGGAGCGCCATGGTGATGAAGCGCGAGTACATGAGGTGGAGCACGGCGTGCTCTTCGCCCCCGATGTACGTGTCGACCGGCAGCCACTTCGCGGTGCGCTCGGCGTCGAACGGCCGATCGTGCAGGTCGGTGGACGGGTAGCGCATGAAGTACCAGGCCGAGTCGAGGAAGGTGTCGGAGACATCGGTCTCGCGCTTGGCCGGTCCGCCGCACTCGGGGCAGTCCACGTTCAGGAAGCTGTCGGAGCGAGCCAGCGGACCGACGCCGCTCTCGTCGGGCCTGAAGTTCTCGACGTAGGGGAGGAGCACGGGCAGGTCTTCCTCGGGAACGGGAACGATCCCGCACTCCGGACAGTGAATGACCGGTATCGGCGGACCCCAGTAGCGCTGGCGCGAGATGCACCAGTCGTGAACCCGGTAGTTCACGGCAGCGTGACCGCGGCCCTCGCTCTCCAGCCAGGCGGTGATCTCCTTGATCGCGCGGGCGGCGGGTGCCCCGTCGAACTCGCCCGAATTGACCAGGACTTCGTCCTCGGTGTGCTCGGTGAAGGCGGCCTCGAGTTCGGCATCGGGATCGAAGTCCTCGTATTGGTCGGCCGGTACGACGACGACGCGGATGGGTAGGTCGTATTGCCTGGCGAACTCGAAGTCGCGCTCGTCGTGGGCCGGCACCGCCATTATTGCGCCGTGACCATACTCCATGAGCACATAGTCGGCGACCCAGATGGGGATCTCCTCATCGGTGGCGGGATTGATCGCCTTGCCGCCGGTATCAACGCCGCTCTTCTGTCGCTCCTCGCCGCCTTTGCGCCGCTCGACCAAGTCCATGGCCAGGGCGTGCTTCACGTACTTGTCGACCCTGCCGCGCTGTTTCTTCGTCGTGATCTTGGAGACGAGCGGGTGCTCGGGTGCCAGGACCATGAACGTGGCTCCGAATAGCGTATCGGGCCGCGTGGTGAAGACGCGGATAGTGTCATCGGGATGACCTACGATCTCGAAATCGATGTCGGCGCCGTCAGAGCGTCCGATCCAGTTGCGCTGCAGACGCTTCGTCGATTCCGACCAGTCGATCCACTCGAGGTTGTCGAGCAGTCGCTGCGCGTAGTCGGTGATCTTGAAGAACCACTGGTCCAGGTAGCGCTGACTGACCTCGGTGGAACAGCGCTCGCAACGACCGTCGATCACCTGCTCGTTGGCCAGCACGGTCTTGCACGACGGGCACCAGTTGACGGGCGCCTGGCGTCGTTCGGCGAGGTCCCCCTTCAGAAGCTGCAGGAAGATCCACTGGGTCCACTTGTAGTACTCGGGCTGCGTCACATCGACGACCCGGTACCAATCGTACATGAAACCCATGCGCTTCAGCTGGCGGGTGAAGTTCGCGATGTTGCGCGGGATCAGCTCCATCGGGTGGATGCCCTGCTCGAGGGCGAAGTTCTCCGAGTGGATGCCGAAGGCATCGAAGCCGATGGGCTCGAAGACGTCGTAACCCTGAAGCCGCTTGAAGCGGCCGTGAATGTCAGCGCCGGTGAAGGCGTAGACGTTCCCGACGTGCAACCCCTCAGCCGACGGGTAGGGGTACATCATCAGGTTGTAAAACGGACGCTTGGCTCCGTTGATGTCGACACGATTGAGGTCGGTGTCATCCCAGCGCTCTTGCCACTTGGACTCGACCGCGCCGGGGTCGTAGCGCTCGCTCATGGTACCGCGATGGTCCTAGGGTCTACACATGCGACACGAGGCGGGCCTATCCTCCCGCCTCGCCAACAAAGAATGGATAATAAATACAGGCCTGCCGGCCAAGGGCAATGCCGGAACACGGGCTGGGCTGGTCAGCGCCGGTAGGTCAGAAGAAGGTTGGGCCCCTCTCGGGCGTAACCGACGATGACGCTGGAGCCGTCGAGCGTACCGTAGCGAGTCACCCCCGGGCGTGTGGACCGCATGACGATCAGGTCATCGTTGATCGTGAAGGGGCCGACGTCTATGAAGGTGCTGTCCGTGACCACGAGGCCGGACTGTGTGATCAGAGTTATGCGGAAGTCGATGCTCATCGTGTACTCGGCGAAAGCGAACAGGGCCAAAGATCCGCCGACGATTTCCTCGGTCCTCGTTTCGGTTTCGGCCACGACGACCGGCAGCCGAGCGTCGTCCACGCGCACCAGGGCGTAATCACCGGCGATCTCGTCGGGGGTCACCAAATCGCTGCCGCAGGCCGATGTGGCGGTGGCGAGCAAGATGAGCTCGAGGAATGACGATGTCCGGATCATTGGCCTGCGTCGTCGGCCAACCGTTCGACGGCGACCCAAGGATCAGTGGCGTCACGCACAGCGTCCGCGATCATAGTAAAAGTGGATTTCAGGTCGCCGGTTCGCTCGTACAGGTCGTTGAACAAGCTGAGTCGGTGGTAATACAGGTGGCGAGCGATGAGCGTTGCGTTGTTGATGTGTGTCACATCGTATGCGGCGAATCCGCGGGTGCGCATGGCGGGCGCATAGTCACTCTGGAAGCGCGCCGCCGCGTGAACGAGCAGGGTCTGCCGTCTCGGTGCCAGGGAATCGAGGGGCAGTCCCTCGTCATACAAGGCCTCCAGCTCACTCCAGAGCTCATCGAGAAAACCGCTGAATCGGATGCTATCGTGCCAGCGGTCACGCGCGAGCTGGCAGAGGTCCTGGTGCTGGGAGTGCCGGCAGTAGAACTCGACCGCACCGACCGAGCCTACGAAGTTTGCGAAGCTCTCGTTGAACTTAACGTGTCCCGTGACGAACAGCGTATTGTGAGTCACCTCGTGGATGACCGTGTCGACCAGGCCGACGCTGTCTTGACGGAGCACCGTGGAAAGGAGCGGATCGGGAAACCAACCCAACGTGCTGAAGGCGGAAGTCGTCCGCAGGTACGTGTCGAAGTGCCTCTCCTGCAACTTGCGGCGTTCCTTCTCGGCCGCTTCGAGACTGAAGAACCCTTTGTACGGTACACGCCCGACGATGGGGAACCACCAGGTATGAGCCGTTAGCCGGTCCATGGGGCTGGCGGAAAGAACGAGCGCCAGTGTGTCGCGCCCGATGTCGCTGAACGAGGTGTAGCTGTCGCCGACGTCGAGCCGCAGGTCGCGCTGGGCGAAGGTCCGAGCCTGGACCACCGTCTCGAGCTTGCCACGCGTCGCCTCATCGAGAGACGGGTCGTTGAGGACCTCTTGGATAGGCCGGCGCCGGGCGAGGATGCGAGTCTCCTCCCAGGCAGCGCGCAGGACGTATCCGGGCGAGCAAGAGATGAAACTGGGGAAGACAAGTAGCATGACCAAGGCACTCCGCAGGGAGGTCCGAGAGACTAGCGAATAGCCCGACCGGATGCCTGGCGCGACGCTCACCTGGCCTCCCAGTCGGCCAGGCGTCGCAAGGCCTGCAGCCGGTCGCTATCACCGAGCCGCGCGCGAGCCACAGCCTCGCGCAGCCAGTCGATCGATTGATCATAGCTGTCGCGGTCGACGGGATAAGGATATCCGTCTTTGCCGCCGTGGGCGAAACTGAAGCGGGCCGGATCGCGGTAGCTGGCGGGCGTTCCGTGGGTCAATTCGGCGATCAGCGCCAGGGCGCGGATCGTCTTGGCCCCGACGCCGCGGAGCGCGAGCAGTGCAGCGAAGTCCGCTGGCTGCCGCTCGTAGGTCGTGAGCAGCACCTTGCTCAGATTGCGCGGGCTCACGTCACGGCGCAGGTCGACGTGGTGCCGTGCCGGCAGCGCGAGCGTCAGTATCTGGGCGATCTCCTTCTGCACGAAGCTGGGCCGCTGTCGCGCGATCTCGGTAGCGGCGGACCGGGCGGCGGCGGAGGTCTCAGCGACGAAGTCGAGCACGAGCTGTTCTTGACGCTCGGCGCAAATCGCGGCATGAGGCTCGCAGACGAAATCGGACACGCTTTCGCCCAGCCAGTGGTAGCGACGAGCGGAGCGCGCCTCGTCGTGCATGCCCTGCTGGACCACGGCCCATTCGCCGGATGGTGTAAAGAAGAAGGAGTGGTGGTAGATCTGGTAGCCATCCTGGAGCGCTGCGCTGTCCACTTTGGCCGACATGCGGCTGGCGTAGACGAGGGCTTCGCCGTCGAGACCCAAGCGCGCTGCGTGATCCCGCAGCTCGTCCGGGGTGCGTCGGGACGCCCGTCCCTTGCCACCAGCGACGAGGATTCCCGTATCGGTTTCGGTACCGGCGAGACCCTGCTTGAGCGCGCCACACACGGTGGTGGTGACGCCGCTGGAGTGCCAATCGAAGCCCAGCACGCATCCGAAGGCTTGAAACCAAAAGGGGTCCGACAAGCGGCGGAGGAAGACGGCTGGCCCGTGCTCGATGACCACGGCTTCGGTCACCCGCCGGGCGAGGGCGGTCATGCGTCGAAACAACCAACGGGGTGCTCGGCCGGTGTGCAGAGGTAGTGTCGCGGTTCCGGTGCGGTGTGCCATATGAAGTCCGTCATCTCGAGATCGGCGCTCGTTACACCTTGATATAACACTCGCGCGCTCGGCGCGCGATCCAGTAGCTCGGGCCAGGGGAGTGGCACAAATGCGGTCAATGGTGTAGTAATAGTAGAGCAGCCCAGAGGAACCTGACGCGGGAGGGGTGAGGAGATGGCTGACAGGCGAAAACGCGTGGATCCGGATGATCTCCGGGAGGACCTGCTGGAGCTGGCAGAGGTGATCCGTCGGTTAGACGAGCGTGACGAACTCCTGGCGGCGACTCCGGAACTGATCAAGATCTTCGGCGACCTTCGCTCGCAGTTGTTCGAGTACGAGGTGCGGCACACGGATCGATTCCTGTCGAGAGATCTACCGGAGATAGCCGAGGCGCAGCGGATCGTCTACGAGGCGGCGCAGAGGCTCGAGGAGGAGGACGAGGAGTGGTGGCGGAAGTTCTCGACGGAAGATGAGGACGAATCGGGCGGGTATTGAGGACCGAAGCGCCGCGACCCAACATGGAGTGGGAGAAGGGGATCGATCGGATCCCCTTTTTCATGTGAGCCGCGCCGCAGACCCTCTGACTATGCTCCTGACCGGATTTTCCCCTCCAGCATAGCGATGGCACCGCCGAGTATTTCCAGGTCCGTCACCTTGCCGGCCTCGTGCAGCACCCTGACACCCACTCTGCCGGGGCGGCCGAGCAGGTCGCCTTGCTCGCCTTTGAGCTCGGTCCACCCGTCCGACGGTTCTATCCCGCGATCCAGCAAGTGAACAACGCCCATGGGGCCTTGGGCGCTACCGGTGACCACATCCTCGTCCACTCCGTGGAAGGGTGCGAAGAAGCGTAGGTGCCAGTCGGAGTCGGCGTCCACCGTCTCGTGCGTGTAGAAAGCGAAGGCAGCGCTGTCATCAAAGCGAGCCAGGTCTTTGGCTTTGAGGGCTAGCGCGGCGAGGCTGCCGTGGTCACGCACGGGCAAGTACCAGTAGTTCAGTCCTTGTAACACGCGCCACGTGCCATGGAGGTCGGAGGCGCCGACTCCCCAAACAGCGGCGAACGCATCGCGATCGATGGCCAGCTCGGCGAAATCGGGTGAGGGGATCTGCATGGCGACGCGCGGCGCGTCGCCGGAGCGCGTGATGCGGATTCTGAGAAGGCCGGATCGGGTCTCGACCTTCAGCTCGCGTGTCTCGCCCTGGCCGACAGGGAAAAGGCCTCGCTCCGCCGCTGCGCTGAAGGCCGCTATGGTGGCGTGGCCGCACAAATCGACCTCTTTCATCGGCGTGAACCAACGGAGCCGCACGTCCGCGGCCGGGCTCTTCGACGGCACCAGGAAAGCGGTCTCGGCGAGGTTCATCTGGCGCGCGATGCGCTGCATGGTGGCGGCATCGAGGCGGGACGCGTTGAGGACGACGCCGGCGGGGTTACCGGCGAACGGCTCGCCGGTGAATGCGTTGTACTCGAAGATCTCTACCAGCATGGGGGTGGACATACTCGACTCCCGGCTCGGTCAGTCCTCGAAATCGCCCTCGTCCAGGTCGGCCTCGACGTGCTCGGGATCGGCCGGCCGATCCTCCTCGCGCAGAGTGCGGAGCAGGATGACGGACAATCCTGCGGCGCCGACGGCGCCGATCGTCGAGGCGACGATGCCGGCGACCGTGCGACGTCTCGCTCTCCGCTTCCGTACCTTGCGCCGCCGCCGCTCGGCCGGCGGGCTGGCCCAAGACCAGAGGTGCCGGTCGAGGTCGTTCTTGTACAGATCGCGGGTGCGCCGCCTCCTCTCGTGACGCGAGGCGACCAGCTGTGCCCGCCGATCTCTGCCGCTGCGGCGATCGTACCCGGAGCGCCGCTCGGTAACGCCGCGTCTTGGCTCGTCTTCTTTGTCCTTCTTGAATAGTCTGAGCGAGACCATCGTTAATCCTCCGCAAGTGAATCCCCACCGCGGCGCGCGCTCCAAAAAGAAAAACACGGCCGGCTGCTCACCGCAATATCAGGCCATTTCGGCGCTGGAATAGTAACACTTGGAGCGGCGCTCGATCCATGTGAGGTCGAGAGGGACGCTCGACGGGCGTTCTGGCGTTCAGACGGTCCGAACGTAGTAGAGATGCTCGGTGACCCGGTCGCCCTTGTAGCGACGCGATAGGCTGTCGCGGTCGCTTCGGTAACGCTTGTAGGGCTGCTGAAGCTTACGGTAAGTGTCGATCCCGCCCCGTTCGCGCAGGACGCGCTCGATACACTCTTCCGCGATGATACCCTCGGAGTTGTAACTCATCAGGATGTGCCGGCAGTCGGCGGCGTTGATCAGCTCCTCGAAAGCCGCCTCGCAGCGTTTGCGGCGTGACCAGTCGGAGCGTTTGGCCTGGTCCTCGGGGAGTCCGGTCTTTCCGCGGAGCTTGGGGGCGCCGTCGAACCAGCCCTCGGCGATGATCTCCGGGATATGGTAGTAGCCGGCATACTGACGAGTGTTGTACGGCGGGTCGAGGTAGAGGAGGTCGAAAGGGGGGAGCTGGGCAACGACGGCGTTGGCATCGCGCTGATTGGCGCGGCAGTCGAGACCTGTGCCAGTGACAAGGCGTGGCGGTCGGAGGTGAAGTGTCTTGAGTGCGTTAGGTTGCCAGCTCTTCACGTAGGCGGCGTAGATGCCGGTGGTATTCGCGACCCGGTCGGCCGCCTCGATCAAGGCGGTAAGGAGGATGTAGTACTCGTCATCGGTGAGACGCGCCTGGGTTCGCCAGTCGTTGATCTGCCGGCGTGTGGCGTCGATCCGGGCGGCGTTCTCCGGGGTGAAATAGCGGCGGTCGTGCTCTGATGCGGCGTGGCCCTCGGGACAGAAGTGCTCGTGGATGAACTCGTGCCGCGGCTGGATTCGGTTCAGATAGTCGAGCGTCGCGGCGAGCGGATTGTCGGCGAGCTGGATGGAATCGGCGAGCCGTGCGAAGCGCGGCATCCGGTCGACGACAACGTAGGCCCACTGAAGAGCGAAACTGAAAGACATGATGTCGCCCATCGTTACGGCGTATCCGTGATGCTTGAGAAAGCAGGCGACCGCCGCGGTGCCGGCGAACGGATCGCAGGCCGACTGGCCTTCGATGCGCAGCTCGCGCATCGCCATCCGGATGAAAGGTATCAACTTGCTCTTGTTGCCGATGTAACGCACGGTCGGTTCAATGGTTCGCCGTCAGGAGTGGCAAGCGGTTGATCGGTTCGGCCAAACGTGACCGGCCGCCAGCCGGATCCCAAGATCGTCAATCGCCATTGGGCTTGGCAACCTCGGAAGGCGTCGCCGTCTACGGTTTCTCCACCGTGAGTCTTCACCGTTGCCCCACCGTGCCGCTTCCAGCAGTTTGCCGGCATGAAGATCAGCGAGGTGCTGTACGACTGGAGCGCTACAGCAAGTCGTCGTCTGTTGCCGCACGCTCCGTTTCTCTCCGAGAAGGCGAAGCGGAGCCTGGAAGGGCGGCACGGCCTGCTGGATCGAATCGAAGCCTGGGCGGTGCAGGGACGCACCGACGCCCCGCTCGTCTGGTTTCATGCGCCGAGCGTGGGCGAAGGACTGCAGACCCGGCCGGTGATCGAGGCGCTGCGGGAGCTGCGACCGGACCTGCAGGTCTTTTATACGTTTTTTTCGCCGTCGGCCGAAAAGCTGGCGGAGCGGATGCCGGCGGATTACGCCGATTACATGCCCTTCGATGTGGTTCCGGATCTGATGCGCGTGATGGACGCCATCGAGCCTGGCGTCGTCGTTTACGGTAAGCTGGACGTCTGGCCGAATATCACGCGAGTGGCTTATTGGCGCGGTGTTCCACAGGCGCTGGTGAGTGGGACACTGGCGGCGAACTCGAGCCGGCTGCGCTGGCCGGCACGGCGATTCCTGTCGCCCGCCTACGGGCGGTTGGATGCGGTGGGCGCGATTTCGGTGGCGGATGCGACACGCTTGACGCTGCTGGGAGCGCGAGCCGATCGGATCCAAGTCACGGGAGATGCGCGGTTCGACCAGGTGTGGGCCCGGGCGCAGACCATCGATCCCAGCCGGCCGCCGGTCTCGTTACTGTCGGGGCACGCCGGTCTCACGCTGGTGGCCGGCTCGACCTGGCCGGAGGGGGAACGGCATATCGTGCCGGCGGTGGCGAGACTGAGGCTCCGACATCCGGACTTTCGGCTGGTAGTCGTGCCACACGAGCCGGCGCCGGATCACCTGAGCGGCTTAGAGGCTTTGCTCGCCGCGCATGGGTTGGAGCCTGTCCGCCTGTCGCAGGTGGAAGAGGGGGGAGAAAGGGCGGAGGGAGTCGTCGTCGTCGACGCGGTTGGCGTGTTGGGTGAACTGTACGGGGTGGCCGACATGGCCTACGTGGGAGGCGGTTTCGGGCGTCGCGGTCTGCATTCGGTGCTGGAGCCGGCGGCGTTGGGCGCTCCGGTCTTATTCGGACCGCGCCATGCCAACGCGCGGGAGGCGGGAGAGCTGATCGAACGAGGTGGGGCGAAGGCGGTGGCCGACGCGGGCGACCTGGAGGCAGCGCTTTGCCGCTGGTTGGAGGATCCGGCGGAACGGGCTTCGGCAGGGGCGGCAGCTCTGAACTATGTGAAGTCGAATCTGGGCGCGGGGCGGCGGAACGCCGAGCTGATACTCGATCTGCTCGAGGGCTGACGGGCCCGATCGGGCCCGTCATGGCCCTCTCATCTCACAGATCACGCCGGACCAGGGTTCGCGCTACTGCCGACAGGGCGCGTTGGGGTCGGGCCGCGGCTTGTCGACCACGATGCGGTGATCCAGATCTGCGATTGATTCGCTGACAGTAAGCACGAACTTCGAAACCTTTTCCAGTTTCGCATAGTCGATGTATTGAGCTTCATCGGTCACCTGGTGATAGTCCCTGTGGCTGCCGGTGCTCAAGAACGCGACGGGTATTCCGTAGCGCGCGTACATGTAGTGATCGCTGCGACAGTAGAACTGCTGTGGATGACCCTCGGCATCGTATTGGTAGTCGAATTCGAAACCGAAGCCGTCCTTCTCGTTCACCGCCTCGATCAGATCGCCCAGCTCGGTCGACAGCCGCCGCGATCCGATGATCTGTAGGTAGGCGGGCCCGCCGTTCTCGACATCGGCGGCGTCACCGCGCCCGATCATGTCCATGTTGATCTCGGCGACGATGGCAGCGCGCGGCACGGTCGGGTTGTCGGTGAAGTAACGGGCGCCCAGCAGACCTTTCTCTTCGGCGGTGTGCCAGACGAAGAGGATGGAGCGCCGCGGCTTTTCCTGCGCCGCTGCGAGCGCCTCGGCGATCTCGAGCATCGCCACGGAGCCGGAACCGTCGTCGTCGGCGCCGTTCATGATCGAGTCGAGGCGAGCCGAGTGCAGGGAGCGAAGGCTATCGAGTCGGGCATCGATCTGGGTCTGTTCTTCATCGTTCGGTGGACGCATGCGGTCCTCGGCGCCTCCGGGCCGGACGACGCTGTTGAAGGCGCGTAGGGAATCGTGGTCGACCGGGCGGCGAGAGAAGCCCTCGTGATCGGTGTGAGCGCCGATCGCCACGTACTCATTGCGCAATGCCGGATCGCTGCCGCGGAGTATGGCGATGACATTGCGGGCGGCGTAGGCGGGCCGTGTCTCGGTGTAGCCGAACGTGCCTTCGATCGTGACACCCAGCGAACCGACCGGGGCGCTGGCGAGCGATTCGCCGACAAGGCGCGCGGCTACGTCGCTCGTGACCAGCATGGTGAGCGGTCCTTCGGGCGCCGCGCCGTCGGCCATGGCGGTGTGCGGCACCCGCATGTACTGGATGACACGGGGCGGGAAGCGCTCGAGCAGCGCGAGCGCGATACCGGCGGCGCTCTCGTATCGCTCCCAAGAATCCGGGGAGCCGCCGCTCCCGCTGGGCGCAGCGAGGACCAGGAGCTTCCCGGCGATCTGTTCGGGTTCGAGCGCGAAGTCGGGGTCACCGGCAGGTCCGCCGAAGATGACTTGCACGCCGTCGAGACTGCCCGTCGTGCCGACCTGGATCGGCAGCATGAAGCCGCCGGCCGGTGGGACCGGCGCGTAGTCGCTCCAAATGTCGAGCTCGGTTCCGTCTATGGCCAGCGTAGAGGCAGGGTCAACCGCCCGCTCGACCAGCGGGATCGTTTGGAAGTACGTGCCGTTCGTGCCGGCGGGCTCGAGGCCCAGGCGTTCCGCTTCGGCGGCCAGGTATTCCGTGGCTTTGTAGTTTCCCAGGGTTCCCGACTCGCGCCCCGCCATGGAGTCGTGGGCGAAGATAGTGAGCCGGGCCCGGAGGTCGTCGGCTGTGATAGCGGCGTTGGTGCCGGTGGCATGTTGAAGCTGCGGCGACGGGCCGCGCTGTTTGGATGTACACGCAGCGACGGCGACGAACGCGGCCAGGGATGTGAGGAACAAGAAACGGTTCACAACGAGCTCCGTATTTGCATTGTGCATGGTTGGTCGAAGACGATTCCGTCGAATCTGGTCTCGAGAGGGGCGTGCGGCAACACGGGCTGGTTTCAGACGCAAGAGATCGAGACGCATGCCGGCGACGCGGGGCGGGTCGAAAGTAGGGCCATACTGGTGACCCGGCGCCTCCTTGGCGCGGCGCGATCCACCCGGAGGTGCAGCGATCGTGTCCGTCAGTCGTCGGCGTAGCTCTTGGCGGCCAGCATCGCCTGAAACCGCGCGTGATCGCGCAGCGGGTCCCACTTGGGGTCGAGGCGCAACCGCGTTGCAGTGATTTCGCCGGGAACCGAAAGGAGCTGTTCGAGCTTCTCCACGGCGGCATCGTGATGGCCGGTGAGAACATAAATCCAGGCCAGGTCCTCGAGTCGATAGACGCCTCGGCGAGCCTCTTTGGAGATGGGCATTAGCTCGACCGCCAGCTCTCCCGCATGAATGGCTTGCTGCTCGAAACCCAAGCCAGCGTAGGCGATCCCGATGGCGCTGTGCAAACGCGGGTCATCGAAATCTTGACGGCGCTTCTCTTCCAGTATCGCTCTGGCGGAATCATAGCTCGCAACGGCGCGGTCGACGTCGCCCATTAGTTGGTAGGTGTGGCCGAGCAGTAATGTCCTGGGCAGCACGTAGTATTGACTCTCGACGGTTTCGGGGAATGCCGAGGTGAGGCGTTGGAGCGCCGCTCCGTATTGTCTGTCGTAAAGTTCGACGAACAGGCTGGCGATGAGTACGTAGGGCTCCGTGGTGGGCCCGATCTCCCAGGCGCACACCCTCAGGGCCTCACGTGCCCTCTCGATGTTCCCGTTCCAACTGAGATACATCAATGCCTTGCGGCCGTATGGGCGGGAGTAGTCGGGGCGCAACGCGATCGCCTTGTCGATGTAGTGCTCGGCCATTGAGAACTCTCCCAAGGCGGCGTAAGTCGTAGCCGTGTTCTCGGCCAGGACCGTAGAGAGCGGGTCGATTTCCAAGGCCCGCTCGAATGCTTCGATCGCCCCGAGGAAGTCTCCCTGTCGCCTTCGGACGGCTGCAATGCCCATCCACGTGTACTCATCGCTCGGCTGGGCCGCGACGCTGAAATTGAACTGCGTCAGCGCCTGCTTGTAATCCAGCTGGCAGTGGTAGAGGTAGTAGGCGACGGCGCGATGTACTTCAGGCGCATCCGGGGCCAGTTGTCTTGCCCTCTCCGCTGCCTCTCGGGCTGCGGTTGCCCGTTCATGTGAGTGGTCATAGTGGAACCAGAAGATGTACGAGTGGGTCTCGGAGAGTCGCGCGTACGCAAGGGCAAATGTCGGATCGAGCGCGACGGCCCTCTGGTACATCCGCTGGGCGATGCGGAGGTCTCGTTCAGTGAAGGTCTTGAGGAAGTACTGATGCCCCTGAAGGTAGTAGTCGTAGGCATCGAGGTTCTCGGTGGGTGCTCGCTCGATGCGCTCTTTCTCGGCGGTCGTAAGAGAGGCGCTCAAGGTCGTGGCTATGTTCTGCGCGACGTCACTTTGGATCGCGAAGAGTTCACCCAGCATGCGGTTGTACTGCTTCGCCCATATCAGTTTGTCGGAGCGGGTGTCGATGAGTCTCACGTTGATGCGGAGGAATTCCCCGTCATGCTGGAGCTCACCTTCCAGGATCGCGGCGACGTTCAGCCGGCGTCCGATATCGGGAATGGGCTCGCGGGTGCCCTTGAATGCCATTGTCGAGGTGCGGGACGTCACCTCGAGGTCGGCGATCTTGGAGAGCGCGCCGATGATCTCGGCCGTGATGCCGTCGGTGAAGTAATCGCTCTCGGGCTGGTCGCTCAGGTTGACGAGTGGGAGAACGGCGACCGACTTGGCCGCCGGTCCGGACTCGAACACTGGTTGGCCGCCGAACCACACAGCCGTGAGTGTGAACGTCAATAGTCCGAGACCCGTGGCGAACCGCCGAAGACGGCGCCAGGACCTTGGAGGCGCGCGGGGCGGTTGCGCAGGCGCTGCCTTGGCCGGCGGGGGTGCGGGTCGGTTGACACTCGCGGAGGCAGTGTCAGCGGACGGCTCGGGGCGTCTGGCGCTTTTGGATTCGATCTCAGCGGCCAGATCCAACAGTTCCTGCGGCGGTTCCAGGTCCAGTTCATCTTTCAGCAACAGCCTGTGGGCCCGGGCGACCCGCAGCGCCTCCCCTTTGTCGCCCACCGTGAGCAGGTTCCTCGCGAGCCGGATCACCGCCTGTGTGCTGTACGGTTCATGCAGCGTGAGCCGTCTGCACCACTCGATTGCGCCACTGACGTCGCTGCTGGTCTCGCATTGCTGGGCCAGCGTCTCGAGCGCCTCGCGGCAGATCTTTGCGTATATGTCGCGCTCGTTCTCGATCCACCGCTCGAGATCTGCCGCATCGCTGAGGTGAAACCCATCTAGGAAGGGTCCTCGATAGCAGGAGACGACCGCTTCAAGGTCCTGGTCGTCCAAAGCCCACTCGAGCTCAACGACGTCGGCACGAATGACTTGGGAGTTGAGACGGATCTCGTCACCGGAAACCAACAGTGCATCCTTGCCAAGCGCGCGGTGCAGCACGTACAGGGAATCGGATAGAAGGTGTCGGGCCTTGCGAGCCTTGGCCTCGGGCCAAAGGTAGCCGATCAGCTTGTCACGGCTGCGGCCGGCGTTCCCGGCGGTTGCCAGAAGGGCCAGGAGCGCGAGACGGCGCCGTTGGACGACACGTCCAACGAGCGTGCCGGTTGGGCCTTGAAGGGAGGCGTTTCCGAGAGTGCGAAAGAAGAACATAGGCGAAACAACATTCTCCTCGCGACTCCGCCAACTTGCCGCGAGGCTCCCCAGCCCATGTTTTCCCATCGAGGTTCCTACGAATCCAGTATGCCGCGCTCTATTCATCGTGTCAACCCTGGGCAAGGGCGTGTCAAATGTGGCTCATGGGGAAGATCGTGTGCGGACGTCAGCCGGCCATCAATCGGCTATCAGCCCGCGAGAGACAAGACACGAACCGACTCCAACTCCTGGGGTTTCTCGTGGCCCGCTTGTGGTTACTCTCGGTTTGGCTCTGTCGCGTTGGCTGGCAGACTTGCCGCGGGCGAGGATCGCAGGTTGTAATCGACCGCGACCTGTAGCATGGCTCGGGTAGCTGCCGGCTGTCGGCAACTGTCCGCGCGAGCGTCAGGTACCAGGTCAGGCGTGGCCGTTCTCCGAGCGTGACTCAGCCGTGACCAGTAGCTTTCAGCCACATCTTCGCTATCTACGGTGCCGTCCGGTCGAGAGCGGTCTCGGTCGGGTTGACGGTGAAAGCGAGATCTTGCTGGTTGACGACAAGGGCTGGACAGGTGCGCTCGGCGCCAGGGGGATTCGATAACCGACACTGAGGTTGGCCCGGTCGCGTCAGCACAATACGCCAAGCCTCAGCTGCCCCTGCCGGAATTCGAGCGCGCCTGTCGTGTGAAGTGGGCTACTTACGTGCCCATTGTGGCGGCTTCTCCGCCGAATGGCACCCACCGCAACGGGCCCGCACGATGTCACCCCGCACGTCGTCGGGGAGATACGGAGAGGCGAGCAGCATGCGAATCTGCTTCGATCGGTCGAGCATTTCGAGCCTGGCGCCGGGATGTTCGGCCCGGCTGTGGGTCGAACAGTCGATTCCCATGACCCAGGCGGCGTCCGCTAACGCCCAAGCTTGTGTGCCGATGTCGCCGACGTCTGCTGCCTGCCGAGCCAGATCATCGAGGAGCGCGACGGCTGTCTGCAATCTCCCCTGGTGATAATAGGACTTCGCAATGCGCCGTAGGGGAATGGCGGGAAAACCGCCTTCGGCGCGAATGATCTCCGCAGCCTGCTCGAAGTTCTTTCTGGCCTCGTTGTACTTGCGCTGGCCAAGAAGCGCCTCGGCCTCGTCGAGTAGCGCCTGAGCTTCCGTCGGCATGACATCCCAAGTGGCAAAGCCGACCAGGGCGGGCTCCGGATCCGCTTCGCCCTGGGCAGCAACCTTATCGGCCGACGTGGCGATGAAGACGACCGCCGTCAGTGCGAGCGTGGCGAGTTTTGCGATCGGTTTCATGGGGGGCCTCCTATCCGATCCAGGGTGGGCGTTGTGGAAGACAATGAATTGGCTCCAAAGTACCCGGTACGAGTCGTCCGCTTGTCTGCGGGCGGTCGGCGCGGCGTCGTTTATCGGTCGCCCGATCGTCGTCCGTAGGTCGATCGCCTACGGCAAGTCCTTGGGATAGCGTCGGCTGCGGTAGTAGATGCGCCGGAGATGACGTGGCAACGAACTCTAGGCCAGGGAACCGAGGGCTGTCCCGAGTCTTACGATAGGTGGAGAGACGATCTCGGACCGGGGCGAAGGATAGGGCGCCGCGGCGGCGATGCTGCTCACAGCGCGGTCGCCGGCCGCGTCGTTGCGCTTTCCTTGGGGATAGACTTTATACGGCGCTCCCGCCGGCGAACTGCAATTCGTAGAGGCGCGCGTACAGCTCCCCTTTTTCGAGTAATTCCGCGTGCGTCCCTTCTTCGACCAGTTTGCCGTGGTGCATGACCAGGATGCGGTCGGCGTTCTGGATGGTCGAGAGACGGTGCGCGATGACCAGGCTCGTGCGGCCGCGGAGGAGCACGTCGAGCGCTGCCTGGATCTGGGCCTCGATCTCCGAGTCCACGGAGCTGGTGGCTTCGTCGAGAATCAGGATCTTCGGGTCGAAGGCCAGGGCCCGGGCGAAGGAAAGCAGTTGCCGCTCGCCCACGCTGAGGTTGGCGCCCCGCTCGCCGAGGGCCTGATCGTAGGCTTGCGGCAGGCGGCGAATGAAGCGATCGGCGCCGACGCGCTGGGCGGCGGCGATCATCTGTTCCTCGGTTATGCTCTCATCGCCGAGCCGGATGTTGAAGCGGGCGCTGCCGCTGAACAGGTAGACATCCTGTAGCACGAGCTTGATGGCCGCGCGGAGTTCCTGCTGGGTAAGCTCGCGGATATCGGTGCCATCGAGCAGGATCGACCCCTGCTGCACGTCGTAGAAGCGCAGCAGCAAGTTGATGATCGTCGTCTTACCGGCCCCGGTGTGTCCGACAATGGCCAGCCGCTCGCCGGGGGCAGCCCGGAATGAGATCCCCTTGAGCACCCAATCGGGAGGAATGCCGTCGTCTCGCTGTCCGGCTTTGTTGTAGGCGAACCAGACGTCGCGGAACTCGATGGCACCGCGCACCGGCAGGGAGAGACGTTTGGGTGCGGTGGGATCGGCCACGGAAGGCTCGGCGTCGAGCAGCCTGAAGATGCGCTCCGAGCTGGCCATGGCGCTCTGCAAGATATTGAACTTCTCCGACAGGTCCTGTATCGGACGGTAGAAGCGGCGGACGTATTGGAGGAAGGCGGCGATGACTCCAACGGTGAGCGTGCCCTCGAGGACGTTGAGGCCCCCGTACCAGAGCACCACTGCCACGGCGACGGCGGCGAGAAATTCAACTATCGGCCAGAAGAGCGCGTAGTAGTGAATCGAATAAAGGTGCGCCCGTAGGTGCTCGGCGTTGATCGCCTTGAACTTCTCCAATTCGGGCGCTTCGCGACCGAACAGTTGGACGACGTTCATTCCGGTGATCCGCTCCTGGAGAAACGCGTTGATGCGGGCGAGCCTGACGCGGATGTCACGGTAGGAGCGGCGCACGTTCTTGCGAAACCAATGGGCCGCGGCGTAGACCATCGGAATGACGGTGAACGAAACGAGAGCCAGTTTCCAGTTCATCGCGAGCATGATCGCGACGATGAAAATCAGTGTGAATACATCTCCGAAGATCGCCACGACACCGGAGGTGAACATCTCGTTCAGCGCTTCGACATCGGAGGTGAGGCGCGTCATCAGGCGGCCCACCGGGTTCCGGTCGAAGAAGCGTAGCGACAGGCGCTGCAACTGGGAGAAGATCTCGGTGCGCAGGTCGTACATGACTTGTTGGCCGATCCAGACGGTGACGAGAGTCTGGACGTAGCTCAACAGGAGAGCGAGGAGCAGGGTCAGCGTGTAGATTCCGGCGAGGATCGCCAAGAGATTCAGATCGCGGTTCGGGATAGCGACGTCTATAGCCCGCGCCGTCAAGTAAGGCCCGACGAGGTCGAGGCCCGAGGCAGCTATGAGCATGACGACGGCGAGGATGACTTTGCGGCGATAGGGCCTGAGGTAGCGGAGGAGCCGGCGCATGAGGCGCGCGTCGTAAGCCTTGCCTAACGCCTCTTCCTCGTGGAAGTCGGCTTCGGGTGCGGGTTGCATGGCAAGCCAAGCTATGCGGCGGAGGGGGGCGCGGGAAGGGGGTAGGGAAAGGGAGCGGGTGGGCGGTTTCGGCGGGCGTCCAATGGCGGCCGGGTCTGGACCATCGAATTCTCTCGTCGGCGTTCGGATCGAGAGCGCGGTTGAGGAGTAATAAACGTACCGCATGGAAGACAGCATACGCATCAGAGGTGCACGCCAGCACAACCTCAAGGGGATCGATGTGGACATTCCGCATCGAGCTCTGACTGTCGTTACGGGTCCGTCGGGTTCCGGGAAGTCGTCGCTGGTGTTCGACACGGTGTTTGCCGAAGCGCAGCGGCGGTACGTCGAGTCGCTGTCGACCTACGCCAAGCAGTTCCTGGAGCGGATGGAGCGTCCGCGGGTGGAATCGGTCGAGGGTGTCAGTCCGGCCGTCGCCATCCAGCAGAAGAACCCGACAAAAACGAGCCGCTCGACGGTGGGAACCGCGACGGAGGTTTACGACTACTTGAGGCTTTTGTGGTCGCGAGTCGGTCGCACGCATTGCCCGGAGTGCCATCAGGAGGTGCGGCCGGACACGGTACAGAGCGCGGTGGACCGCATACTCTCGTTGCCGAAGGCGACGAAGCTGCAGATAACGTTTCCACTGCCGTTGTCGGCGGACGTGACGGATCAGCTCGTGGCGGAAAACCTACGGGCTCTGGGGTTCATTCGCGTGCTGGCCGATGGCCAGGAGATCTACCTCGGTGAGTCGAGACGGAGTGAGGAGGAGGGTGGAGCGCTTCTGATCGGCGCGCGGGAGTTGCTGGTCGTCGTGGATCGGGTAAGGGTGGGAAGCGTCTCGCGTTCGCGGGTCGCCGATTCAATCGGGACCGCCCTGGCGGAGGGCGAAGGCGAAGCGGTGGTGCTGGCAGAGAACGGGAAGGGGGCAGGACAGCGCCTGGCTTTCACGGAGCGCTTCCGCTGTACGAGCTGTGGGCGGTCGTTTCCGGAGCCCGTGCCGACGTTGTTCTCCTTCAATAGTCCGTTGGGGGCCTGCGCGACCTGTAACGGGTTCGGCGCGACGCTGGAGTTCGATGTCGATCTCATCATCCCGGATCCGGAGCGCTCGCTGGAGGATGGGGCGGTCGATCCCTGGACCAAGCCGCGCTACGAAGACCGACGTCGGCGGCTTCGGGAGCTGGCGCGTCAACACGGGGTCTCGGTGCGGACCCGCTGGTGCGACCTGCCGGAAGAATTTCGCAGGGTTGTCTTGGATGGCGAAGACGGCTTCGAGGGCATACTGGAGCAACTGGCGCGACTGAGGGATACAAAGCGCTACAAGCAGTACATTCGCGTATTCGTTCGGCAGTATCAGAGCGCGCAGACCTGTCCGGACTGTGGCGGCAGTCGGCTACGCGGGGATGCGTTGAACGTGAAGGTGGATGGCCGGTCGATCGCCGAAGTCAGCGCGTTGCCGGTGGAAGAGCTGCGAGTGTGGCTGGAACAGCTGGAATTGAGCGAGCACGACGCCGCTGTGGCCGAGACCATACTGCGCGAGCTGAGGGCTCGAGTGACCTTCCTGGACGAGGTTGGCCTGGGCTATCTATCTCTGGACCGTCAGGCGCGCACGCTGTCGGGCGGTGAGGCGCAGCGTATCAATCTGGCGGACTCGTTGGGCAGCGCGTTAGTCGATGTAACCTACGTGTTGGACGAGCCCTCGATAGGCCTGCATCCTCGCGATACGGAGCGACTGTATCGGTTGCTGGACCAGTTGCGTGATCTGGGCAACACGGTGCTCGTGGTCGAGCACGACACGGCGGCCATCGAACGGGCGGATCATGTGCTCGAGTTGGGTCCGGCCAGCGGCGAGCAGGGTGGGGAACTGGTCTTCGAGGGTAGCTTCGCGGAACTGACGGCGGCGGATACCCTGACGGGCACGTACGTGTCGGGGCGGCGGGTGATTCCGGTGCCCGCGCGCCGGCGCCCGGTGAGCGGACCACGCCTGGTCCTGGAAGGCGCTCGCCTGCACAACCTGGACGGCGTGGACGTTGCGTTCCCGCTCGGCGTCCTGTCGGTAGTCACGGGGGTCTCGGGAAGCGGGAAGTCCACGCTGGTGCACGATGTCCTCTACCGGGCCCTGGAGCGCCGCCTGGCCGGCGAGACGAGCGCGAAGCAGCATCTGGGCGAGCCGGTGGGGGTGTATTCGGCGCTGCGGGGCAGTGGCGCCCTGTCTGGCGTGGTCCTGGTCGATCAGAGTCCGATCGGTCGAACGCCGCGCTCGAACGCCGTCACCTACCTGAAGGCTTATGGCGAGATCCGGCGGATTTTCGCCGAGTTGCCGGAGGCGCGTCGCCGCGGGCTGAGTGCTGGCCACTTCTCCTTCAACGTTCCCGGCGGACGCTGCGAGGAATGTGAAGGAGCGGGTGAGGTCGAGGTCGAGATGCTCTTCCTGGCGGACGTCTACGTGCCGTGCGACGTGTGTGGTGGCCGACGATTCCGGCCCGAGGTTCTGGAAGTACGCTACCGGGGACTCAACATACACGACGTGCTGAGCCTCACGGTGGATGAAGCGATCCAATTCTTCATCAAGCGGGACAAACTGGGC
>JASFLD010000007.1:0-21265 GCA_050118275.1 Gemmatimonadales bacterium | reverse complement strand
GATACCAGGACGCGCCTGATTCGAGATCACCCGGATTCTCCCGAGGCGGAAAAGGTCCGCCAGCTCTCCTGAGTGTGATATCCAGGGCGATCTCGGCGGAACATGACGACATAGATGAAGTTAGGAATATTCGGCGGCACGTTTGACCCTCCGCACATCGGTCACTTGATCGTGGCGGACGACGCCATGGCTGCCCTCGGACTCGATCGCATCCTGTTCGTACCCGCTGGTACGCATCCTCTGAAGGGCGACAAGGTCGCAGCTCCCACGCATCTGCGTTTGAGGATGATCCGCGCGGCTGTCGGAGATGAAAGGCGATTCTCCGTCGATGACCGCGAGATTCGTCGCGTCGGTCCATCGTATACGGTCGACACGCTCGCCGAACTCGACGAGGAGTATCCGGGCTCGGAGCTGTATCTGTTGGTGGGCTCGGACATCATGAACGAGATACATCGTTGGCACCGGGTTCCCGAGATCGCTGCACGGGCACGTATCGCAGTGATGTCGCGAGCCGACGCTCCGAAGGTTGCCGCGTCGGCCGCCGGTCTGCAGGCGATTCGAGTCGATGTGACGCACGTTGCCATCTCGTCGAGCGAAATCCGCGAGCGGGTGACTGCGGGCCGGCCGTTCCGCTACCTTGTGCCCGAAGGCGTATATGAGATAATTGCAGAACACGCCCTGTATCTTAGACAACGATCGGATTAACGAAACGATAGAGGAATGATCAAGCAGCTAGTCACCACAGTCCTTGGCACCAAGTTCGAGCGAGACGTCCGCAACGTCCAGCCGATCGTCGACGAGATCTGTCGCTATGAGGAGGAACTCAGAGACGCCGACGAGGAACAGCTCCGGGCACAGACCGAGAAGTTCCGGACCAGAATCCGCGAGCGGATCCAGGAGATCGAGAACGAGATCTCAGATCTGAGAGAGAAGAAGAAACGCACGGAGTCCGCCCCGGACCGCGAAGAGATGGCGGAGCGGATTGGACAGCTCGAGCAGGATTTGCGGGAAGAGACGCAGGCGGTGCTCGACGAACTGTTGCCGGAAGCCTATGCCACCGTGCGTGAGGCGTGCCGTCGGCTAATCGGCGACGAAATCGAAGTACGCGCTCACGAGATGAAGTGGGACATGATCCCCTACGATGTGCAGTTGATCGGCGGCATCGTTCTGCACCAGGGCAAAATAGCCGAAATGGCGACTGGTGAAGGTAAGACGCTGGTCGCTACGTTACCGCTCTATCTGAACGCTCTGTCCGGAAAGGGCGCTCACCTGGTCACGGTGAATGACTATCTCGCCCGCCGCGATTCGGAATGGATGGGCACGGTTTTCGAGTACCTCGGGCTAACCGTCGGTTGCATAGACTCGTCCGATCCCAGCACGCCAGAGCGCCGAGCCGCCTACGAGTGTGACATCGTCTACGGGACGAACAATGAGTTCGGCTTCGATTATCTGCGCGATAACATGGTCCATCGCCTGGAGGACAGGGTCCAACGGAGTCACAACTACGCGATCATCGACGAGGTCGATTCCGTGCTCATCGACGAGGCGCGGACCCCCCTGATCATCAGCGGCCCGGTCGGCAGGGAGGACAACAAGCGCTACGCCGAGTTCAATGCGCAAGTCGCCGGCCTGGCGCGCAGACAAGCTCGCCTGGTCAACGGCCTTCTGGCGGAAGCCGAGGATCTCCTGAAGACGGCTCGGGACGGCGAGGGCTCAGATCTCGACTATGCTATCGGTGAAAAGGTCCTCCTCGCCCATCGCGGGATGCCCAAGAACAAGAAGTTGGCGAAGCTGCTTCAGGAGTCCGGCGTCCGAAAGCTCATGCAGCGGGTGGAGGCCGACTACATGCGCGAGAAGCGCCTCCACGAACTGGAGGAGGAGCTCCTCTACTCGATGGACGAGAAGGGCCATCAGGTCCACATGACCGATCAGGGGCTGGATGTCCTTTCGCCGAACGATCACGAAGCTTTCGTGGTGCCGGACCTCTCGGAGCTGTTCCATGAGATCGAGAAGGACGAGTCACTGTCGACCGACGAGAAACGACAGAAGATAGCGAAGTGCGAGCGGGACTACGCCGAGAAATCTGAAAAGATCCACATCATCCACCAGTTGTTGAAGGCGTACACGCTGTTCGAGCGTGACACCGACTACGTGGTGGAGAATGGCAACGTGATCATCGTTGACGAGTTCACCGGCCGCAAGATGCCCGGCCGGCGCTGGAGCGATGGACTGCATCAGGCGGTGGAAGCGAAGGAGAGCGTGACGGTACGCGGCGAAACCCAGACGCTCGCCACCATCACGATCCAGAATTACTTCCGTATGTACGACAAGCTGGCTGGAATGACCGGTACCGCCGAGACCGAAGAGGCAGAATTCCACGAGATTTACGGGCTCGAGGTGGTCGTCATTCCTACCAACCGGCCGGTGCGCCGCATTGATCACGACGACGTCATCTTCAAGACCAAGCGGGAAAAGTTCACGGCACTGCTCGATGAGATCGAACGGTTGCACGGGCGGGGGCTGCCAATTCTCGTCGGCACGACAAGCGTGGACACTTCCGAGACCGTATCGCGGATGCTCCGGCGGCGCGGAATCAAGCACCAGGTGCTCAACGCGAAGTACCACGAGCGCGAGGCTGAAATCGTCACGGAGGCGGGACGGGCCGGCGCCGTGACGATTGCCACGAACATGGCTGGCCGTGGCACCGACATCAAGCTGCAGACCGGCATGGTGAAGTGCCGGGTATGCGCGATCGAAGCACAGCAGCCCGCGTTCGGGCAGGTGCACGAACAGGCGGATCTCGATCAGGCGTTCACGAAAGAGCTCGGCTGCTACGACGACCCGCCCTGCGGATTGGTCATACTCGGCACCGAGCGGCACGACTCGCGACGCATCGATCGCCAGCTGAGAGGACGCTCCGGCCGACAGGGAGATCCGGGTTCGTCGCGTTTCTTCTTGTCGCTCGAAGACGACCTGATGCGGCTGTTCATGGCCGAACGGCTCGCCAAGATCATGGACAAGCTGGGTGCGGAGGACGAGGTCATCACGCACCCGCTCGTCACTCGAGCCGTCGAACGGGCACAGAAACGCGTCGAGCTGATGAACTTCGAGGCGCGAAAACAGCTGCTTGAATACGACGACGTGATGAATCAGCAGCGCGAGGTCATCTACGACCTACGCCTGTTCGCTCTCGAGGGCGGTGAAGATCTGAAGGGCGAGGTCTGGGAGATGATTCGCAACGCCGTCTCGAGTCGCGTCGACGAACACGTGACCGAGACCGGGCATGAGGAAAAGTGGGACCTCGCCGGCTTGAAGAGTCGACTGCTGATCGACTTTTTCCTGCATTGCCCCGAGTTGCCGGACGAGAACTCGCTGGATGCGGCTATGGAATGGGAAGGACGCGGGGCCATTGCCGAATTCGTCGAGGAGAAGGCACGTGCCACTTTCACGCGGAAGCTCGAGGAATTCGGGGAACAGGCCGAGCGGGTTCTATCCTACATATTCCTCTACACAGTGGACGAGAAGTGGAAAGATCATCTGTACGATCTCGATCAGTTGAGAGCTGGCATCCGTTTTCGTGCTTGGGGACAGAAAGATCCGCTGATCGAGTACAAGAAAGAGGCCTACGATATGTTCGTAGACCTCATGGCCGACATGCGCGGAACTTTGGCGGATCGGCTGTTCAAGACGCAGATGATGCCCCCACAACCGCTGCGTGCTCCTCGGATCACGCGAATCAGCGGGCCCAGCCTCGATACCACCGATGATGGGTATGCGCCGGGAGGTATTGCGGGGACCGCACACCGTACCTTCGCCCCTACAGGGGTCGCCGCATCGGCGGAGAGCGATGCGTTGGCCGGGTCGGCGGTGCGTGGCGCGGGCTCGACGTCCACGGGCGTTCTGAGCAGACCGGCCCAAGCCGCCGAACAGGCGGAAGCGACCGCCACGAATCGCGGACCGGCGGCCCCTGCTCGACCGGTCGAACGGGGTGAACGGATAGGGCGCAATGATCCCTGTCCTTGCGGCTCGGGCAAGAAGTACAAGAAGTGCCACGGACAGCCGGGAGCGCCGCCGCTCTGAACCGCCCGTCTATAACGGACGCGCCTCAGCTTGCCGTACGGAGCGGCGCCGCGCCAGCCACGAGCGGTGATGATCCGTTGATAGGCGCCTGCATCATAGACGCCGGACCGCAAAGAGGGAATCGCGATGACCGGCGCCGCAGGACGCACTCTCACGATCAAAGACTGGCCGTCGATGGAACGCCCGCGCGAGCGCTTCTTGGCTCTCGGACCTACCGCGTTACGTACTTCCGAGCTTCTGGCGATCCTCGCCTCCAGCGGCGCGAGCGGTCGTAGCGCTCTGGAGGTCGCGGAGGCGTTGTACGATCATTTCGGAAGGTCACTGCGCCGGCTGGGCAGCGCGCCCGGGTCCCAGTTGATGGCGGTGCCGGGGATCGGCGAGGCGCGCGCCGTGGCGATCCAGGCCGCGCTGGAACTGGGCCGACGTGCCGCTCAGGAGCAACGCGACGACGATGATCGCGTCACAACTCCTCGCGATGTGTATCGGCGCTTCGAGTTGCGATTGCGCGACCTGCGTCAGGAGGAGTTCCACGTGCTACTGCTCAGCACACAGAATGCCGTGATCCGGGAACTGATGGTGACGCGCGGCACGCTCGATGCCTCGGTCGTGCATCCCCGGGAGGTGTTCGCCCCAGCACTTGCCGAGGCGGCGGCGGCCGTCATCCTCGTACACAATCACCCCAGCGGTGATCCGACACCCTCTCCCGCCGACCGCGAGGTGACGCGGCAACTGGTCGATGCGGGTCGCGTGTTGGGTATCCCTGTCCGGGACCACGTAGTGGTGGGAAACGGACGATATACGAGTTTCCTGGACCTCGGACTGATCACGACGCCCGGCAATTGAGCCGCCGGCGCCCCTCGTTCAGACGACCGCCCTGCGTGGGGGCGACCGCAGTCGAGCGTAACTTGCGGTGGGGCATGAATCTAGCGATTCTATTGGGCGAGGCGCGGCGAGCGAAACCTACAAGCGTTGCGAGTGTAGAAGTCGGCTGCAGGCACGCGGCCAACCACGCGATCACCCACCCGACTACGCGGGTCATGCGGTTATCCTATGGCGTCAGAGCGGAGCACGAAGATCATCGAGCGGTCAGCCGAACCCCGTCGGTCTCCCCCGGACGGGCAGGGTGAGCAACTGCCGGCTGATTTTCTCGACGCCATCAAGGAGACACGCGCCCGACTGGATCTCGACCTGCTTGGCCGTGCATTCAAGTACAGTCAAGACGCGCATCGCGGCCAGAAGCGCAAGTCGGGCGAGGAGTACATCACGCATTGTGTCGAGGTGGGCAAGATCTTGGCTGATCTTTACCTCGATACCGCCTCGATTTGTGCAGCGTTTCTCCACGATATCGTCGAGGACACGTCCATCGGCGTTGACCAGATACGCGAAGAGTTCGGTGACGAGATCGCCACCATCGTGGATGGCCTAACCAAGATCAGCCGAGTCCGCTTCAGCTCCTCCACAGAACAGCAGGCTGAGAATTTCCGCAAGCTGCTCGTATCCATGGCGCGGGACGCTCGCGTCATCCTCGTCAAGCTCGGCGACCGTCTCCACAATATGCGGACGCTAAACTCGTTGACGGCCACCAAGCAGCGTCGCATCGCCTTGGAGACCCGGGAGATCTACGCGCCGCTCGCGCATCGACTCGGGATGGCGAAGCTGAGATGGGAGCTCGAAGATCTGGCCTTCAAATACATAGAGCCGCAGGCTTACAAGCAGCTGGCCAAGAAGATTCGCGAGCGGAGGAAGGAGCGGGAGGGCTGGATTCGGGAGTTGGCCGATCCCTTGCGCAAAGAACTCGAGAAAGCGGGCATCCCGTGCGATGTGACAGGTCGGCCGAAACACCTCTGGTCGATCCACAACAAGATGCAAAGACGTGGAAAGCCATATGAGGAAATCTACGATCTGATGGCGATACGCGTGATCACTCAGAGCATCAAGGACTGTTATCATGCTCTGGGGGTCGTCCACAACAAGTGGACGCCGCTGACCGAGCGGTTCCACGACTACATCGCCATGCCGAAGTCGAACATGTATCAGAGTCTCCACACGACCATATTTGGACCGGGCGGAAGGCTCTACGAGATACAGATACGGACCCACGACATGCACCGTACGGCGGAGTACGGGATCGCAGCACACTGGCGATACAAGGAAGGCTACAAGGGCGCTCCCGATGAAGTCGACGAGAAACTCGCCTGGTTCAGACAGGTTCTGGAGTGGCAGCAAGACACGCGAGAACCCGACGAGTTCATGGAGTTCCTGCGGATCGATCTCTATCAGGATGAGATATTCGTCTTCACGCCAGCCGGCGATGTGAAGCAGCTGCCCCGCGGCGCTACGCCCATCGACTTTGCCTTTGTCGTTCACACCGAAGTGGGCTATCACTGTGCTGGTGCAAGGGTGAACGGCCGGATCGCTCCCTTGACCCGCGAGCTGAAGAGCGGCGACACGGTCGAGATCATCACGAACCCAAAACAGACGCCGTCTCGAGACTGGCTAAAGTTCGTGCGCACCGCCCGTGCCCGGCAGAAGATCCGACTGTGGCTCAGGCAGGAGGAACAGCGATCCGCGGTCCAGATCGGCAAGGAATTCCTCGAGCGTGAGTTCCGCAAACGCAGAAAGAAGGTTTCGCAAGCGGATCTCGAGGCGGCCGGTCAACGCAGCGGGTTCAGCACGTTGGACAGCCTGTACACGGCGCTCAGCCGCGGCGACCTGGCGCTTTCGCAACTTCTGAAGGATTTGTGGCCGGAAGATCAGGCTGCGCCCGAGGCGCCGAAACCATCCGCGCTGTCGAGATTCGTCGGGCAAATTCGCGGTGGCCCCAAGGGAGTGAAGATACAGGGCATCGACAATCTGATGGTCCGCTACTCGCAGTGTTGTCAACCCGTTCCGGGGGATGACGTCGTTGGTTACATCACTCGTGGCCGGGGCGTGTCGATCCACCGCAGCGACTGCCCGAACATACTCAAGTTCAGCGAACACCCGGAGCGGCGGATCGAGATCGACTGGCAGAAGGACAGCGCTCAGCTGCTATTCGTGAGAATCTCTGTGGAAGGGACGGATCGTCGCGGTCTGCTGTCGGATATCGCTCGCGCCATCACGAACACGGGCACGAACATCCAGAGCGCCGAGACGGCAGCGGTGGAGGGCGGAATGCGCGGGGATTTCGTGGTCGAGGTCGAGGACCTGGCACACCTCACCAAGGTCATGCGGGCGGTAGGGCGGGTGAAAGGTGTCGTGCACGTAGAACGCCGAGAACGAATCATCGAACCGGATGTTCATGCGGAGGTGGACTGATGTCAGCCTATTGGCTCTTGAAGACGGAGCCCAGCGACTATTCGTTCGCCGATCTCGAGGAAGACGGCCGCACCGTGTGGGATGGGGTGAAGAACGCCGTGGCGCAAAAACACATGCGAGCGGTGGAGGCAGGCGACCAGGCGCTGGTCTACCATACCGGCAAGGAGAAGGCCGTCGTCGGCATTGCCCGCATCGAATGCTCCGCCTATCCCGATCCCCACGCCGAAGGCTCGTTGGTCACCTTCGAGATAAGCCCGCTCGAGCGCCTGCCGCGCCCGGTGACACTGGCCGAGATCAAGGCCAGTGGTGAGTACGACGAGTGGGAGTTGGTCCGACTTCCTCGATTATCGGTCATGCCGGTCCCCAAGCGCATCTGGTCGAGCATAGTCCGGCTTTCGGGAAGCTGATCAAAGCCGGACACCGAGCGCGTCCGCCATTGAGAACTGCCAGAGTCGGAGATAGGTTTTCGGGTAGTGGCGCCGCGATGCTCGCCGTCTCCCGCCTAGCCAAGCGGTCAAGCGCCAGCCAGAGTCTGCCGGACGAGCAAGTGGTTGAGAGGGAACGCTGGCGGAACGTGCACCTGATGGAACGGATTAAGACCGACTAGATGAACCGCCTCTACGGCCGAGCCACCGAGTTGACCCAACTCAACCGGGTCTTCCATGAAATCCGGGAGGGAAAAAGCGGTCGCGGTCGCCTCGTCACGCTGGCAGGCGAGACCGGGGTGGGCAAGAGCGCCCTCGCGTGGTCCTTCCTCGCAAACGTCAGGGCGACCGATGCGCGGACGATTACCCTGACCTCTCGTTGTGTATTGGGACGATCGGCGTATCGTCCCTTTGGGACGTTCCTCGAGATGCTGAGCCAGTTGCGTCGCCTGCCGGGCGATCTCGGATTGGCTGGCATGATCGAAAAAGAGGCGCCGGGCTGGTTGCCCGACGCGCCGCAGGCCGCGGGTCGCAATGCTCTCTTCGACCAGTTCCTCAGTCTCTGCCGAACCATCACTCGCCAGCGACCGCTCGTGCTGCTCATCGATGAGCTCCAGTGGTGCGATCGCTCCTCACTCGATCTCTTGGCGCGCTTGGGGGGCTCGCTGGGGTCGAACTCGATCCTGATCCTGGTTACCTACGAGGAGGCGACGCCCGGTGGCGCTGCATCAGTCAGAGGGATTCAGCACCGCGGCGGGCCACACTCCATGGACATGACGGTCCGTAGGCTGGAAGATGAGTCGGTTCGGGAGATGGCGGAAGAACTCAGCGGTGGTCCGCTGAGCGGCGACTTCAGCAATTGGCTGGCCGGAGCCGCACAGGGGAATCCGCTGCGTGGCGAGCAATTCGTGCGTTTGCTCTTGGAGCAAGGTCACATCCGCAAACGATTCTTCCGCTACGCCGCCCGCCCCAAGGACCTGCCCGCCCAGACGAGCGGGGTCTACGACATCGTCGCCGATCGACTCGATGAGATGGAGCCGAATCTGCGGTGGACTCTCGAAGCGGCAGCGTTTGGCGGCTCGTTCGTCGATCCGATCGTCGTGGCCGCTCAGGTCGGCACGAAGGTCGGCGAGGTGAGTAGGCAGCTCCATGCGGCAAGTGAGCGACACGGACTGATTGCCGTCCTGACTGAACCGAGCCGCATGGCAGGCCGGTCGCCGCGTTTCCGCTTCGAACATCCGCTGATTCGCAAAGTCCTGATCGACCGTGTGCCGGAGAAGCGCCGGGATCATCTCTTGATCCGGGCCGCTGACACGTTGGGCCGAATGGTCGGTGATGGAGAGGCCGAACTGGTAGGTGAGATCGCCGCGCTCTACATCAACGCCGGTGCCAAAGACAGGACGCATGAGTGGTCCCTCAAAGCTGCAGATGGCGCGGAGCGGCTTTATGCCCTCTACGAGGTCGAGGAATTCCTGCGGGTAGCGGCGCGATCCACGGACGACGAGAGCGAACGCCTCCGGATTGAGAACCGGCTCGCCAAAGTCTACGCGGCGACCGGGAGAGAGCCCGAGGCCGAAGCGCTGGAGGAATCGGTGCTGGAGCGGTCTCGCGAACTCGGGGACCCGGCCACCGAAGTACAGGCGGGGATCATGCTGGGCTGGCTCCAGCTGGAGCGAGGGCTCCCGCCCCTCAAGCTCTGGGAACTGGCGGGCCAGATGGTGGACAGGGCTCGTGCCGAAGGAATGACGGAGCAGCTGGTCGCGGCGCTCGATCTGTCGAGCGTGGTCGCTGAGCGGGTCGGTCGAGCGGAAGAGGCGCTCATGATGGCCGAGGAGGCGCTGCACGTCGCGGAGCGTAATGGCGGGCCCGACCTCATGGCACAAGCCGCCTACCGGCTGGCGCGCGTGCACGTCTCTTGGGACAACCCCGAGGAAGGCCGGGCCTTGGCCGAACGGGCGCTCGACGTGTTCACACAGATGGACGAGCTGGTGGGTGTGGCTGTGTGCCACGACCTGCTGGGATTGGCCAACTTCCGGGCCGGTGAATGGGATGGTGCGCTGCATCACTGGGAATCGGCGCTCGAAAGCATGGAGGTTGCGGGCGTCCCGGACCAAAAGGTGGCCATGCAAGTCAACATAGCCGACCTGTTGACCCTGCGCGGCGATTTTCTGCGAGCTCTGGAGGTATTCAAGTCGGGGCTGCGGACCGCACAGGAACTCGACGATCAGCGACTGGAACGCCGTTGCAGAACCGGGATCGCGCGGTTGGAGTTCGAGCGCGGAGACTACGCCCGAGTTTTGGAGCTGACGGAGGAGATTCGCAAGCTGCTTCCCGAAAGCGGTGCCTGGCGTGAGAATTTCCAGACCACGGCGATCCGTGCCCTGTCCTATTTGGAGATGGGTGACGAGCTGCAGGCTTGGCAGGAGGCGGCTCGCCTCGAGCAGCTCTACCAAGGAAAGGAGGGCTGGTTCGAGCGGCGCGCGGAAGGCGATGCCGTCCGCATTCGGGTGATCGATCTCGATGACGACGCCTGGCTTGCCGGGACGGTGGCGCGCCAGGGGATCGGCGAGACGATGGATAAGGACCCGTATGGCGAGGCTTTCCTCCAATATCATCGGGCGTGCGTGTTGGCCAGGGCCAAACCGGCGGAAGCGCGCCAGGCGGTCGCCCGTGCCATCGAGCTGTTCGAGAAACTGGGCGCCACGCCTATGTTGACGCGGGCCACGCAGCTCAGCGACGACCTATTGGCGTCTGCGGATGCCCGTCCAGATGAAAGCGATGAGTCCGAGGAAGGTGGGATTGACGACAAGAACATCGACAGCTGGTTTGATGGCTTGGAGAGCTGAGCCGCTTCCACGCGGCGCGGGCCTCGACGGACTCGCAGTGCTCCACCTGTTTCCAACGGCTACCTGAGGCATGACGCGCTCCCCGAAGACGTTTCCGATCGACAGTCCCGGGCTGGGGGAGCCGGGCCGTTCGAATGGCGCCGGCGCCGTCTTCGACGTGCGGGCCCCCTTCCAGCCGACGGGCGATCAGCCGCGGGCGATCGACGAGCTGGTGGCGGGCCTGGAGAGAGGCGAGCGCTGGCAAACGCTGATGGGCGTGACGGGATCCGGCAAGACGCTGACGATCGCCAACGTCATCGCTCGATGGGGTCGACCCGCCCTGGTGATGAGCCACAACAAGACTCTAGCGGCTCAGCTGTACGGCGAGTTGAAGCAGTTCTTCCCGGTCAGTGCGGTCGAGTACTTCATCTCCTACTACGATTACTACCAGCCCGAGGCTTACGTGCCGACCACTGATACGTACATCGAGAAAGACGCCTCGATCAATGAAGACATCGAGAAGCTCCGGCTCCGAGCAACCTCGAGCTTGATGGAGCGGGAAGATGTGGTGGTCG
The DNA here is from genome assembly GCA_050118275.1 of Gemmatimonadales bacterium. Taxonomy (GTDB): domain Bacteria; phylum Gemmatimonadota; class Gemmatimonadetes; order Palauibacterales; family KS3-K002; genus JASFMO01. The sequence continues at coordinate 10,063 of JASFLD010000007.1, read as the reverse complement.
TCGCGTCCGTTTCAGCGATATACGGCTTGGGCGACCCGTCAGAATATAGGGAATTGCTGCTGGTGCTGAATCGTGGACAGGGAATCACGCGCGAACAGATCCTCTCCTCGCTGGTCGAGGTCCAGTACAGCCGCAATGATCTGGATTTCCACCGTGGCACCTTCCGGGTACGCGGGGATGTGGTCGAGATCTACCCGGCGTACGAGGAGCAAGCGGTGCGCGTCGAACTCTGGGGCGACGAAGTCGATCGCTTGACCAAGATCGATCCGTTGACTGGCGATGTCATCGCCGAACTGGATCGTGCGGCCATCTACCCGGCGACGCATTACGCGATCGGCAGGTCATCCCTCCAGCGCGCGATCGGATTGATCGAGTGGGAACTCGAGCAAAGGCTGGCGGAGCTTCGTCGAACCGGACGACTGCTCGAGGCGCAGCGTCTCGGGCATCGTACCCGCTACGATCTCGAGATGTTGCGTGAGGTGGGCTACTGCGCCGGAATCGAGAATTACGCGCGGCACCTCTCCGGCCGGAGCGAAGGGGAGCGCCCCAGCTGCTTGATCGACTACTTTCCCGACGATTTTCTGGTGATCGTAGACGAGTCCCACGTGACCATACCGCAGATCGGCGGCATGTACGAGGGCGACCGATCGCGGAAGCAAACGCTCGTGGACTACGGGTTTCGGCTGCCGAGCGCGTTGGACAATCGCCCGTTGAAATTTGCGGAGTGGGAAGATCTCGTTCCGAACGTGATCTTCGTCTCTGCGACACCGGGAGACTTCGAGTTGGAGCGATCCGGTGGCATCGTCGTCGAACAGATCATTCGACCCACCGGCTTGCTGGATCCCGAAGTCGAAGTACGGCCCGTTCAGGGACAGGTCGATGACCTGATCGCGGAAATCCGCGAAAGATCTCGGCGCGACGAGCGGATTTTGGTTACGACGTTGACGAAGCGGATGGCCGAAGACCTTACCGAGTACCTACTCGGTGTGGGCATCAAAGTGCGCTACATGCACTCGGATATCGATGCGATCGAGCGCGTCGAGATCTTGCGCGGCTTGCGCTTGGGTCTGTTCGACGTCCTCGTCGGCATCAACTTGCTGCGCGAGGGGCTCGATCTCCCCGAGGTATCCCTGGTTGCTATACTCGACGCCGACAAGGAAGGTTTTCTCCGGTCCGATAAGAGTCTGATCCAGACCGTCGGCCGAGCCGCTCGTAACGAGCACGGCAAAGGCCTCATGTACGCGGACGTTGTCACCGGCTCGATGCAGCGATGTATCGAGGAGACCAACCGCCGGCGCCATATTCAGCAACTCTTCAATGAACAGCACGGCATCACGCCACGCTCGATCCGGAAATCGGTCGACGAAGTACGCCGTACGACCGCCGTGGCGGATAGCCGGCTGGAGCCCGGCCAACGGGCCGTCGATGCGCTGGCGGGCCTCCCCGAGCTCGAACCAGACGAGCTGGTCGAGCAGCTCACGATCGAGATGGAACGGGCGGCACAACAGCTCGACTTCGAGTTGGCCAGCGAGCTGCGTGATCACATCTTTCAGATTCGAGCGGACTTCGACACGCGCAAGCGAGGCAGGGAGAAGGGCCGGCGCGACAGACGTGGTCGCAAGACCTCCGCCGATTGAGGACGCGCGGTGTTGAGCAGGCTCGGGCCGAGGAGACTCCGCGAAGCGGGTCTGGCGAGCTGGGGAGCGACGATCGGTGGATCGATCGTGCCTCCCCTCTGGATCGCCCTGATCGGTCCCCTCGGCGCCGGCAAGAGCGTGCTCGCCCGGGCGGTCTGCCGCGGAGCGGGGATCACAGGCCACATACCGTCACCCAGCTTCACACTGGTACAACGGTATGAGAGCCCGCGAGGATTTGAGATCTTTCACGTCGATCTCTTTCGGCTCGGCCCCGGCGAAGCGATCGACCCGCTCGGCTGGGACGATCTGCTCGACTCGCCTGGCATCGTCCTCGTGGAGTGGGCGGATCGCTCGGGCGGCCTACAGCCGGAGGACCGCTGGCAGATTCATATCGACTATGCCGATGACCCGGGAGGGCGCATTGTCACGGTCGATCGCCTCGGCTCCGCGGCGGAGCTGGTGACGTGGTGAACCTCCGCCCGCAAGCGGCCGACCGCAAGCGCGCCGCGGCTGGCAAGCCTGACGTTTGGTTGGCGGTCGAAACCTCGACGCCGTCCGGCTCGGTGGCGGTCTGGAAAGACGGACTCGCCTTCGAACAGACATTGCGCATCCAGGGCACGCACTCGGAACGGTTGGTCCCGGCGATCCAACATGCCCTCGCCGCGTCCGAGACGTCCCCGGAGCAAGTCACCGATTTCGTTGTCGGGAGCGGGCCAGGCTCCTTCACCGGTGTACGCCTCGCGGCCTCCCTTGCCAAGGGTTGGGTGATGGCTCGCCAAACGCGGCTCTTCGCCTACCCCAGCTTGCTCGCGGTCGCCGCGGGAAGCGGCAGCAAAGAACCCGTGTGCGCACTGTTCGATGCCCGACGCGGCGAGGTTTACGCGGCGTGCTACGACGTCGTCAGCGAGATCCTGAACGAGAGATTGCCACCCGGCGCTTGGCGCATACCGGACCTGCTGGCTGAGTTGTCGGCCCGAGAGCTCGAACCAGCTTTTGCCGGTGAAGGCGCTGCCACCTACCGCGAGGCGATTCGTGCCGCTTGGCCAGACGCCGAGATCCTGCCAGAACATCTGGGCGTGCCACGCGCCGCCAGTCTGTTGTGGTTGCGAGGCGAGGCGCCCGATATGGGCCGGGTAGACCGTCCGGATGCTTGGGAGCCGGTTTATGTGCGTGACTGGAGAATCCCCGACGATCGCGGACGACCATGAGTACCGCTGAGGAGCTTTCGCTGCCCGAGATCCGCCGTATGAGGTCGGAGGATCTCGACGTCGTCTTGGCGATCGAGCAGGCCTCGTTCTCTACGCCGTGGAGTTGGGCGAGCTTCCGGAATCTTCTCGCACGGGCGGATGCGGACCTGTGGGTGGCGGTCGTTGAAGACGAGGTGATCGGCTACACCGTGGTTTGGTATGCCGCCACGGAGTGCGAACTGGGGAACCTCGCCGTGGCGCCCCAGCAACGGTGCCGTGGAGTCGGACGTTCGCTGCTCGAGTGGACATTGCGCAAGGCGAAGGAACGTGGGGCGGAACGAGTTTTCCTAGAGGTGCGGGTCTCGAACCGAGTCGCACAAGATCTCTACCGGAGTCGAGGCTTCGTGCAGGTCGGTCTGCGCCGCCGTTACTACCGTGCGCCAACGGAAGATGCGCGGGTCATGTGTCTCGATTTGGTGAGCGAAGTGTAGATTCTGCTGGAAGACGAGGCGACCAAGCCTCGCGTTGACAATAAGTTGACGGTCAGGTATAATGCTTGCTGGCGTCGAAAGCAGCACCGGCGCCAACCTCTTCAACGGAGGAAGCATGTCACGCAGTGTCAACAAAGCGATCATCGTTGGTAATCTGGGTAACGATCCGGAGGTCCGCTCCACGCCTGGCGGTGCGCGGGTGGCCACCATATCCGTGGCCACGAATCGCCGCTGGTCGAGTCGGAGCGGCGAAATGCAGGAGGAGACGCAGTGGCACCGGATCATAGCCTGGAACAAGCTGGCGGAGATCGTCGAGCAGTACCTCAAGAAGGGTGACCGCGTCTATGTGGAGGGACGCATTCAGTATCGGCAGTGGGAAGACCAGAACGGTCAGAAGCGTTTCTCGACCGAAATCGTGGCCAATGATATGGTGATGTTGGGTGGCCGCGGTGAGGCTGCCTTCGAGACACAGAAGGCTCCGACCTATGGGGGTGAGGACTATGAAGATTTTCCGGCGGAATCGCTGGAGGAGGGTGACGACTTGCCCTTCTGAGCACGTCCTGTTCGTCCTCGCGACTTTGTTCGCGCTGTCACTGCCCAAGGCCCTCCCCCTCGAAGCACAAGAAAGGCAGCAGGAGCAGCAGGCCACACCGACGGCCCAAGAGGGTCGTCGTATGCACGTGGTGCGCGAGGGTGATACGCTTTGGGACCTGGCGAACTTCTACCTGAGCGACCCGTTCTTGTGGCCTGAGATCTACCGGCTGAACACGATGGTCGTGGAAGATCCTCACTGGATCTACCCGGCGGAGGAATTGCTGTTGCCGGGACCGGGCGAGGCACTCCCCACCGAGACGCGTGTGCCGGGCGAGGAACCGGTTGCCGAGCGGGTGCCCGGGGTGGAGGTCGAGGGGCTGCCACAGGAGTACCAGCAAGCGAAATCCGTTTTTGCGGCTCGTAAGGAAGCGCGGCAACGGACGCTGACCTATCACACGGTTGAGGCAGTTCCCCCTATCTCGGTAACCGAGATGGACTTCTATGGTGCTGGGATGCTGATTCCCCTGCGGGAGCTCGGCCCCCGTGGCCAGGTAATCGATCCGGCGGTGCCGGTGAACCTGCCGGTTCGCTTCAACGAGACGCCTTTGCGGTTTTCGCGGGTCTATGTGAGCCACCCCGGCGGTGAGCCGCCCGAGCCGGGGGACCGCGTGCTGCTGACACGCATCGAACGCGAGGTTAGGCCGTTCGGTCACATCGTGCGTCCGACGGGCATCGCGACCATCGCCGCCGTACATGAAGAGGTCTCCACAGCCATCATCGTCCAGGTATTCGATCGCATCGAGATCGGCAACCAGGTGACGCTGCTCGAGCACTTCGATATGGAACGGGGCATCTTCGCTGAACCCGTTGCCGTGGGCCCAGGCGCTGAAGTGGTCGAGACCTTGGATCGGCAGTACGTCCCATCGGTCAACGATCAGATCTTCATCGACATCGGACGGGACGAGGGCATTCTCGTCGGCGACGAGTTCGAGATCTATATGGGCGGTCGACGCTCGCCCGAAGGGCTCCGGTTGCCCGAAGAGCATGTCGCCGACGGCCGCGTCGTACGCGTAATGGAAGAGACGTCGACGCTGCGCGTCATCAGTCAGAAGCACCCGGCCATCGGTATCGGGCTTCCGGTGCGCCTGGTGCGCAAGATGCCCTCCTGATCCCACGCTCAGGTCAAGGCGGATCTGACAGGGCGGACCGGCCAGCCAAGCGGCTGGCCGGTCTAGTATCTTACTTGCCGTCTTTTATATTCACTTCGCATGCATGGTGTTGCCTACGCTATCGCCGCGGTCCTCTATTTGACCGCGTCAGCACGATATGCACTGCGGTTCGCGAAGGGCCACGCACGGACGACGAGCGCCGTGGCCGTCCTCACCTATCTGGGGGTGGCCTGCCACTTGGTCGGTGTCGCTCTGTACTGGGTCAGGTACGGCGAGCCGCCGCTGGTCGGGCTAGGGCCGTCGCTTGCCAGCATCGCATTGCTGGTCGCGCTCGCCCTCGCTGGCCTCGTGCTATCTCCATCCGCCCGAGCGCTCGGCTTGCTGCTGGCGCCCACGGCGGCGTTCCTCCTCATCATCGCGATCCTGGTCGGAATCGAGCCGACGGGCTCGGAATTGCCGTTTCGCGGTCCTTGGCTCGCGGCCCACATATCGTTGAGCTTCATCGGCTACGCCGGCTGGGTGGTGGCCGCGGCCGCGGCTCTCATGTACCTGGTGCAGTTTCGTCAGCTCAAGCACAAACAGATCGGGGCTGTCTTCCAGTTCTTCCCCCCGCTCGAGACATTGGACAAGCTCGCCGAGTGGTCGTTGGTGATCGGCTTCGCGGCACTGACTCTGGGGATCTCGGTTGGATGGGCGTGGACGATCCGTTTCGAAGGCGGGTTCCGCTGGACAAACCCGAAGGTGGTTTGGGGTGTGCTGGCCTGGTTGGCGCTGTTGTTGGCTCTCTGGGCCCGTTTCGGCGGCCGACGCACATCGAGACAGGCGGCCCTGTGGAACGTCGCCGGCTTTGGGATGATATCACTCATGTACTTCGTTGCGCGGATGCTCTTGCCGGGGTCGAGCTTGTTCCTGTAGGCGGGGGAGGCGTCCGGATGAGGTTCGATTCGAGGGGTTTGCGCAGACCGTTGGCCTGCAAAGGCGGGTAGAAGCTGGATGCCATTTGCTGTAGTCGGTCTCAGTCATCGCACCGCTCCCGTTGAGGTTCGGGAGAAATTCGCGTTCTCGGCGACGGAGGTGCCGGACGCCCTGGCGCAGGTACTGGAGAGCAGGGGCGTGTCTGAGGCGGCTTTGGTCTCTACCTGCAACCGGACCGAGTTCTATCTCCACTTGACGGATGCCGATATCGCCATCCCCCATACCGTGGAGACGCTCGCTCAACACGCCGTTGGCCTGCCGAAGCTGGCGGAGCGTTATCTCTACATCAAACGAGGGCCGGAGGCGGTCGCGCACTTGTATAGGGTGGTCTCGGGTCTCGACTCGATGGTGCTGGGCGAAGTGCAGGTGCAAGGCCAGGTGCGCGAGGCTTACGACACGGCCCGCAGCCTGACCGGACAGCGCCAGGCCGTGCGGGCCGTGTTCAACCGGCTCTTTCAGTCGGCTCTGTCGGTCGGTGGCCGAGTGAGAACGGAGACGCGCCTGGCGGAAGGGGCAGCTTCGGTGCCGTCCGCCTCCATCGACCTGGCCAAGAAGATATTCGGTTCGCTGCGCGGGCGGCGTGGCATGGTGCTGGGTGCGGGTGACATGGGCGAGTTGACTCTGGAGTGCCTTGTTGGGGAGGGCGTGGCCAGCGTGATGGTCGCCAGCCGCAACTTGATGCGCGCCCAGAAGGTGGCGGAAAAGTTCGGGGGGGCAAGCGTGCCCTTCTCCGAGTTCTGGGACGTTCTGGCGCAAACGGATATCGTGGTTACTTCGACGGCGGCGCCACATGCGATGATCACGCTCGAAGAGTTCCGACGGCGGATGCCGTCCAAGCTGAAGTCGCCGTTATTCATCATCGACATTGCCATCCCACGTGACGTGGAGCCCGGCGTGGGTGACCTTGCGAACGTCTTTCTCTACACCATCGATGACCTGCAAAATATCGTCACGACCAACGTCGAGCGTCGCAAAGCCGAGATTCCCAAGGCGGAGGCGATCATTCAGGATGAGGTCGACAAGTTTTGGCGCTGGTATTCTGGCCTGCGCGCCGTTCCATTCATCAAGCAACTGCGCGAGCGGGCCGAGAGTATGCGTCGCGAGGAACTGGAACGTACACTTGGCAGACTCGATCATTTGTCCGAGACGGACGTCAAGCGGGTCGATCGTCTGACGCGGGACCTGCTTCAGAAGTTGCTGCATCAGCCAACGGCGCGTATGCGCGCGGCGGCGGAAGACGGGCGCGAGCACGACATACTGGAAGCCGCTCGCTACTTGTTCGGGATCGAAGAGGATGAGGGGGAAGAGAATGGGGGACGGTAAGAAAGTGTTGGTGACGGGGGGCGCTGGATTCATCGGCTCGCATGTGGCGGATGCGTACTTGGCGCGTGGCTGGTCGGTGACGATCGTCGACAGCCTGGTCACGGGCAAGCTCGAGAACGTACCGGAGGGAGCTGAATTCGTTCAGTTGGACGTGCGTGACGATGGTATCCACGAGCTGTTCGAGAGTCACGGCGGCTTCGACATGGTAAATCATCACGCAGCGCAGATGGATGTTCGGCTGTCTGTGCAGGACCCGAAATACGATGCCGACGTCAACGTGCGAGGCCTGCTCAACGTGCTCGAGGCAGCGAAACGCTGGCAGGCTGGACGCGTGGTGTTCATTTCGTCGGGCGGAGTCATCTACGGAGACGTTGGCGAGCGTCCTATTCCCGAGTCCGCAGCCAAAGGTCCCGAGTCACCCTACGGCGTGACCAAGTTGGTGGGCGAGTACTACTTGCGATGCTTCCGTCTGCTGCACGGGCTCGATTACGTGGCGCTTCGCTACTCGAACGTCTACGGTCCGCGACAGGATCCGCACGGTGAGGCTGGGGTAGTGGCGATCTTTTCGAATCTAATAATCGCGAACCAGTCCATCACAATCTTCGGCTCCGGGGAACAGACACGCGACTACGTGTTCGTCGGAGACGTCGTCGCGGCCAACATGCTGGTGTCCGAGGCCGAGTTGAGCGACGGTACCGGTATCGATGACCGGGCCTTTAACGTTGGCACCGGTACCGAGACGAGCGTGAACCAGTTGGCCCGAGAGCTGATGAGCGCGGCTGGCCGCGACGTCCCGGTGGAACATGCAGCCGGGCGCCCCGGCGAGCTGCAGTGGAACAGTCTGCAGACGGTACGACTGAAGGAGTTGGGCTGGAAGCCGACGGTGTCGTTGGCTGAGGGGCTGGAGCGCACGTATCGATGGATCGCGGAGCGGGCGGAGTGAAGGCAGTGGCCCTGGTGACCTTGGTGCAGACCCCGCTTCCCAACAGCGCCTGGGGTATGATCGGCGATGCCACCATCACCACGAAGGTGATCCTCGCCGTTCTCTTCATCTTTTCGGCGGTCTCGTGGGTCCTGATCATTTGGAAGGGAATACAGTTCCGGCGAGTCGGTCAGCTGCAGGAGCAGTTCCTGGACGAGGTCGCCCAGGCCCAGCACCTCGATGAAGCCTACAAGGCGGTGGTCGCGCTGCCGGACTCCCCCAATCTCCGCGTCTTTCGGCACGGGATGAACTTCTTCTCTGGACTGAAACCGCGTTCGGAGAACCCCGGCGGCGGCCTACGGGCTGCCCAAGTGGAGACGCTCAGGTTGGTGCTCGAAAAGGAAACGGTAGGAGAGCGAGACGCCATGGCACATGGGCTGCCGGGTCTCGCGACGATCGCGACCGTTAGTCCGCTCCTCGGTCTCATGGGCACGGTTGTAGGGGTGATGGACTCGTTCGTCGGGATCTCGGTGCAGGGCACGGCGAACATCACAGCCGTGGCCCCCGGCATCGCGGAGGCGCTCATCACTACCGTCATGGGGCTGGGCGTCGCAATACCGGCCGTCATCGGCTACAACTACTTCGCCAGCCGTTTGGGGTTGTTCGCCGGCGAACTGCAAGGGTTTGTCAACGAGTTCATCGGCGCGCTGGCTCGTGAAGGCAAGATCTGATGGCTCGGCACGGTGGGTTGTACGAGGACCGATCGCTGCCGCTGTCGGCGGACATCAATCTGATCAACCTGGTCGATGTCGCCTTCACGCTGTTGGTGATCTTCATGATCACCGCGCCGATCCTCCAGGGCGGTGTCGAGGTGCAGATCCCCGAGGCGGAGGTCGCGCCGCTACCGGCGTCGGAAGCGATCGTCGTTTCGGTCGACCGTGAGGGGTCGATCTACATCGATGAGGCTCAGGTTACGCTAGAGGAATTCAAGGCGGCGATCAGGGATGTATGGACCCAGAAGGGCACTCCGGCTGTATACGTACGGGCGGATGAGAACTCGAGTTACGGTATCGTGTTGAAGGTGATCGCGGCTCTCAAGGCGGCGGAGATCGAGACCGTCGGTTTGGTTGCGGAGCCGGAGGTGCGGCGGAGGCGCTGATCGGATGGCGCGTCTGATCGTTCGCCGTGAGGCTCGCTCGGAGGACGGGGTTACCGAGGCCGTCGTCGGCTCACTCGGAATGCACGCGGTTCTGATTGCCGCCGTGTTTTGGGGCGCTTCACACATCTCGATTCCGGCACCGCCGCAGATCTATCAGGTTGAGTTGGTAGCCGCGCCGCGCCAGGCGCCCGTACGCGCGGTCCCGGTACCGGATCGGCCGAAGCCGGCGCCGGAGGAGAAACCACGAGCCCGGCCCGTCGAAACGAAGCCGGCACCCAGCGAACGGCCTCGCAAAGAGACGCGACCCGCCGAGGTCGAGAAGGAAGCGGTCGTGGTCGCGCCCGAGTCGAGGGTTGAGGAAAAACCGGCGGCGGCGCCGGAGCAGTCGAGGGAGGGAGTGGAAGGGTTGCCGGTGAGACTCGAGGGTGCACCCTTCCCGTATCCCGAATACTTGGCGAATGTTATTCTGCAGATCAAGCGGCACTGGCGACCGCCTACGGGCGGCCAGCAGTTGCGAGCCGAGCTTGCGTTCACGATTACGAGGGAAGGGTCGGTGGAAGATGTGGCTTGGGTGCGCCGCTCGGGCAACCCGGCTTTCGATCTGGAAGCCCGCGGAGCCATCGAGGCGGCAGGCCGGCGGCGAGCCTTCGGCTCGCTGCCCGAGGG
>JASFLD010000006.1:0-22330 GCA_050118275.1 Gemmatimonadales bacterium | reverse complement strand
GAGAAATACTCGAGCACGGGTCCGGTACTCCCCGCCATGGGATACGGAGAGGAGCAAATCGCCGAACTGCAGGAGACCATTCAGCGATCGGATGCCGACGTCGTCGTTGTCGGCACCCCGATCGATCTGGCCAGGCTCATCGAGATCAACAAACCTGTGGTCAGGGTCTCGTACGACCTCGCCGTCGATGAGGCCGATGAGCTGGATCGGCTACTGAAGTCGGCCATAGATCGCCGGGCGAGCGCGGCTTGACGGTACCTCGCGCCCGGCATTCCGGTTGGGCACCCACGCTTCGTTCGTCCGTCTGGGCGATCGCGCGGCGCCGGCCGCATCGCTGAGCGTTCGGTCGGACTCCTAGGGGGGGACCGGCGTCTCAGACCCGCGGTGCACCGCCGCGCTCGAGGATCGTGAGAAATTCGTCGATGGTATGTCGGCCGCGGTCGAGCCGATACCACTTCAGCACCGGTTTGTTGACCTCTTCTCGCTTGTCGGTGAGAAGTCCCTCTTTGAACTGGCGCAGCTTCTCGCGAAACAGCGCCTGGGCCGGACCCGGCCGCGGACCCCACCAGCCGAGCTTGTTGAGCGCTTCGTCGAACACGATGGCGACGGGTATCGCACGCCCTCCATGACTGAGATGCTGATCCATGATGTCAAGATGCTCCTCCCGTCTGAACACTCGCAGGTCGATCAGTTCGGGCACCGCGGCGGCCAGCTTCGCCAACACGGGCACCAGCGATGCTGCATCACCGCACCAATCCTCCGCCAAGACCAGCACGTTTCGCCGCTCAGGTAGGGCCTGCAATCGCTGGAGAGCGTCTTCCGGGATCCGGAGGTGATCGTAGACTCCTCTCCACAGGCGCACGTGCTTTTTCGCAGTCTGGCAGTACATCCCGTACGTCAACCCGCTCTCGAACTTCTCCCGGCTGAGGCTCTGCATCGGCTCCTTGTTCCATGTTTGGCGTGACGGCCGGCCGAAGAACCGAGTCCACGCTGCGCGTCGAGGTGTTGCGTGTGTGCTACACTCCGGCCCCACGGTCGAGTGGTGCGGTTGAGGCGGCTCAACAGTAAGAACGTTAGTCGACCGGGCCTAGTCAACAACTCGGGAGTGGTGTGGCATGATTCTGGCCCATCGGTAGACGGAAGCCCTGATCCGGGCCGCTGAATAGCCGCGGCTCGGCCAGGTTGTCCGGGAGCTCGGGCAATTTTTCCGGATGGCCTGGAACGGAGCGCTGGACGGCCGAAATAGAATCGGCTGCCCAATGCGACTGGGGCTCGCGAGGTCTAACGACTTCCCCCCGATTAGACCGAGACCAGATCGGTGATAACTAGCTCAGGCCGAAATCCATTGGATCTCCAGGGCGACGGCAGCTCGCGTACTTCGGCACGCGCTGTCGCGACGGAGCTGTACACGCTTGGAGGAGTGCGAGTATTGCAGCAGGGCTCGCCGCTCGATGTGAACCTGGGGTCCAGGCATCTGGCGTTGCTCATCTTCCTGTTCCACGAGCGCCGGCCGATGCACCCATTGGAGATCGTGGAAATGCTCGGCCACGGGCACGACCATGATCGCGAGCTGGACGGTCTCAAGCGAACGGTCAAGTGGCTGAATCGGCATGTGCCGTTCGTCAACATCCGAATGATGGGTGAGACGATCGAGGGCGTCAGCGGCGTTTGGCTGGATACCATGGATATGGAAGCGGCCATCGACGCCCGCAAGCCCGCGCGTGTCGCCGATCTCTATGCGGGCGAATTCCTCGAGGGTTTCGAGTCGGGTGCGCATGCCTTTGACGAATGGGCCAACAGGGAGCGGGGCCGACTTAAGCGAGCGTGGGACCACGCGATGAGCCGGGCCGCTAGGGAGGCTGAGGCGGAAGGCAAGTGGAGAACAGCCGCTGCGTGGTGGAAGATCGTGGTCACCCGTGCGCCGATGCGTGGCGAGCCGCTGGCCCACTTGCTCGAAGCCTACGCTCGGACCGGCAGGCGCGAAGAGGCGATCCAAGCATACTCTGATTATACGGACAGGTTGAGCCGCAGCGGCGTGGCTGAGGTGGCTGGGACCGTTAAGCAAATCGTCGCGCGGTATCCCGTGCTACAAGGGATCGCGGACAGGCCTCGGCGCCAGATTGTGGAAGCGAGGCCACCGGTGGCCGAACCACCCAGTTCGGAGGGACGGTTGCCCGATTGGAGCCTCGAGCCGGCACCGGCTCCGCCCGATGCGTTCGAGCTGACTTTCGAGCTCCCCGAAATCGAGATTCCCGCCCAGACTAGCACATCGAGCTCAGAAGTCGAAGGCTCGGTTGCGGACGGAACCAGTGTGCGCGCGACTTCTCCCCTTTCGTTTCACGTCCTCGACGAACCGGCTAGAGCCGATTTCAGTGTGGGGACCGCTCGAGATTGGGCGAGAAGGGCAGTAGATGAACTCGCGGTGGAAACCGTCGCCATGTCATTCGAGAAGATCGCGGCGCGTGCCTCGGATTCAAACCCCTCGGACGGCAACGGCGATTCGGGGTCGAGTTCTGAGGATGCACCGGGCCCTCCGGAGGGATTCAGCGACAACTCGAACCACGATGGGCACGACGGGAACGGCAACTCGCCAGCGCGTGACGTCCCGGCGACCGAGACGTCGGACTCGTCTCTCGACCCGGGCGGAGCGGTGGTGGTGGAAGACGAGGCTGGTACCTCAAACGTCTCCGAATCTTCAGTGGCTGGGAACGAGAACGGCAAGCCCAAGAGCGCGAATTCGCCCCGGGTCGAAGACAAAGCGCCGGAGGTGAAGGATGCGGGCGAGCCGGTCGACCGGAAGCTCGCAGGGCCAAAGACGCCCGACCAGGGGAGCGATCAAGGGGATAGGGATCGCGATCTTTATCGTGCGACGGCAGCTATCCTGGCCGCCTTCGTGGATGATGACGAAGAGGAAGGCGAACGCGCCGGCAACGGACGACTGGCGGGATTCGCGACGCCGGACGAGCCGGTTCCGCTGGAGACGCCTGAGCGGAGTGACCCTGACCCGTGGGCCGACTTCTCCGCCGCGTCCACCGCGAGACAGGCTGTTGAAACGGAACCGCCCGGCCAGACAAGCCGTGACGTTGTCTCGATCGGCGACGAGGCAGATGTCGGCAGTAACAGTCTGAGCGGCGAAGCGGATCGTGGCGTGGAGGGTCAGACAGTCTTCTTTGATCCTTCCGATTCGACGGAGTTTGACCTGTCTGACCTGGACATGGATGAGTTCGGACTGTATGGCGGTCAGGTCACGCGCGTACGTCATCAGGTCACGTCCGTCCGCAAGCCCTGGGGTCCCATTCTCCGTCGAGCTTGGGCGGACGTATCCGAATGGTTTGGAGCGCTCGTCGGCTCTCTCCGGACCTTGACCGGCCGGGTGCTCTCTAACCGAGCGGTGACCCAGCGCCCGGAGTATTCCGAACCTGCACAGTCTGACGAACCTTGGGCGATGTCCGAGCCGACCTTCGGTCCGTCGCCTATCGTCGTGCCCGACGACTCCGATATTCCGGAGCCACCCTTCCTCGAAGAACTCGATCCGACTCCACGGGGCGACGATTCGAGGGCGGTGGTCTTTGCCCCGTCCACCAGCCAGACCGAGCCACCTGAAGAGGCGCCTGTCGAATGGTTCGATGAATGGGATGACGGTGCGGAGGTCCACGAACCGTACAGAATCGAGGTCGACGTCTATTCGCCCGGGCCGAGTGCGCGGCTCGAGTCTACTGCGGTGGAAGGGGAGCCCTCTTTCCTGCGCCGGTACTGGTATGCGCCGGTCGGGGTGATCCTCCTCGTCGCCGCAATCACCTTCGGGCCCGCCGTGATCGGCCTGTTCGGCGGTAGAGGAGGACAAACGGTGGACTCGGGAGGGCTCTCCTTACCCAGGCCGTCCCTTCCAAGGGTCTCGGTTCGAACACCGGAGTTCATCGAGACCTCGATCTCGAGAATCAGCCGATTGTTCTCCAGCGCGATTCTCGAAGAGCCCGGCGAATGGGTGCTAGTGGCCGACTTACAGTCGGAACCCACGGATGATGCGACTTCTGTCGAATCCGACCCGGTCTCCGGCGGTGTGACGTCCGTCACACCGGCCGCCCTGGCTCTGGCTCTGGAAGCCGATCTGGTGCAGGCCCGCTTCTTCTACGTCTTCCCGCGCGGCCGCGCGCTCGTGGCGTTGGGAAACGATGCCGGCGGAGCGTCGCCAGGCGGACTGTCCATCGACGATGCCATCAAGCTCGCCTCCACAGAGAGGATCTCGGCGGTCATCGGGGGCACGCTTTACCGGCAGGCCGGCGAGGAAGGGGACAGCCTGGCGCTCGAGGTGTTCCTGCCGACGGGCGAGGCCGTGTACCGCGTCTCACGGCGCCTATCGGAGTCGGACGGCGGGCTGACCGCGCTGACCGAACTGAGCCGAGAGGTGCGGCGGCGACTGGGTGAGCCACCCGAAGACCTGGAGGCCAGTGCGTCGATCCCGTCGTTCCTCTCGGAGAACCCCGCGGCCGTGAACGCTTACGCCGAGGCGTCGGAGCACTTCAACGCCGGACGATACCGAGAGGCACAATTGTCCGCTACGGCCGCGACTCGTCTCGATTCCAGCTTCGCCGCAGCCTATCACTTGCTCGCTCGGGCTTCGATGGAATTGGGTGCCCGCCGTCAGGGACGGGCCGCGTTGCAGTCGGCCGTCGAGGCCAGCGCTGGGACGACCGAGCGGGAACGCCTGCATATCCTCGGCGACTGGCTCACGCTGACGGGCCAGCTGTCCGATGCTGCGCTGACCTACGACGAGCTGTTCAATCGACACCGCGACGACGTCGGTGCGCTGCGGAGCCAGGCCGTCGTGCAACGCCTAATCGGCGCGCCCGGCGAAGGCCTCGGCAACCTTCGCGTCGCCTACACTATCGATCGCTACGACTGGCCGAGCCTGAGGCAAACGGCTCGATACCTAGGTTATCGCGGCTCACTCCCCAGCGTCGACTCCTTGAGGGCATTGACGAGCCCCCGCCCGGACAGCGATTCGCACGACTAGCCGTCCGCGAGGGGATCTCCTCGCATTTGACACTCCCAGTGCAAAGACGCAGCCTCGCGCTTGTTGTCACAGCGGTGGCGTGATACGTTCCGTCATCATGGTGCTGTCAAACTCGAAGCTGCTGACGGCCGCGGCGCTCCTCGGTCCGGTCTTGCTGGGATCGCTGCCCGCACTGGCCAGCGCACAGGAGCCGGAGGCGAACCCGTGTGTGGTCCGCAAAGAGCCCAGCGGTCTCATTCGGGGTGACCGCGTGCCCGCAGGGTGCGTGTTGCAGAGCGAAGAGACTCCCCCGGGTGACGAACGCAGCGATTGGCCGGTCATCGTCTGCGAGGAGACGTTCTTTCATACGCCGTTGCCCAAAAAGTCCGTTCTGACCAACTGCGTTGCGCTGTCGCGTGGTCGGATGCTGATCCCAACGGTGCCTCCCAGCGACGGCAAGTTGGGTTCCCTCGAACGCCACTTCGGGCCCGTGGAACGCCACCTCGGGCCCGTGGAACGCCATTTCGGACCCCTCGAACGGCACTTCGGGCCGTCACGAAGCACCGGACCGGTCGATCGAGATACTCCCAAACGCTGAGCGGTCGGTAGATGCAGCCCGATCACCAGCCAGGTCTGCCCAAGGGACGCCACAGAGATGGAGCTAGATTTCGCCCTCGTCGCCGATGCGGCGAACGTCAGCCAGGAAGGAAAGCTCAATATCCTCGGCATCTTCGACACGATCTGGGGGCGGGAGTTCCCGGTCCGCCACGGTTCGATGGTCTTCGTTCTGCGGGTGCGGGCGGATTTCACCGAGCAAGGCGATCACACGTTGGAGGTGCGTCTGATCGACGCTGACGGCAAACAGTTGTTCAAGGCCGAGGGACCCATGCACGTTCCTGGAGGTGGCCCAGGCCAAGCGATAAAACCCCACGTTATCCTGGGTCTCACCGGCGTGAGCTTCAGCTCCCCGGGCGACTATTCGTTCGAGGTCATCATCGATGGACAGCACCTGAGGAGCGTGCCCTTACACGTCATGCAGGCGCCGGCACGGCCCGACGAGAAGCTCGCCTGACCCAATTCTCAGCTTGCCGATTCTGCGGGTCCGGGCTAAATTATTACGGCTGCAACCACCCAAAAATGCATCATGCCCTACCATTATGTGGGGTTCTGCCAAGGACTCACGGGCAAGGACAGGTAATGCCTAAGGCGTCTAGAGTCGGTTCTGATGGCTCATTTGTTATCGGAAACCGCCGTCACCAAATTCCCGAAACGTTTTCTGACCGACAAGTCCACAGCTTTCGGACCTTGCTCGAGCCCATTCCTGACAACCCGAGTGGCCCGAGCATGACCGCCGAGCTCCGACGGAAACAGCAAGAGTATCTCTTGCGTCGTTCGCTGGCGGCGGTGATCCCGGGACTCCCCCTCGAGACCGTACGGAAGCTGCCGATGAGTCAAGTTCGATCGATCCACGATTGGATTGCTCGGCACCGACCGGAACTCGTCGCTGAACTCGACTTACAGCTCGATTAGCTCGACAAGGTCAGCCGCGAGCGCGAAAAGGTGAACGGCACGGTAGAGCCGTGCGCCGTCGACTGTCAGATCCTCCAGCACGATCTTATCCTATCAGCATGAGCAGCGATCGAATTCTTGTGGTGCGCGCGGCGCGAATCCACACGCTCGACACGCAGCGGCCGCACGTCGAGTGTCTCGCCGTGCGGGATGGCACGATCGAAGCGACGGGCTCTGCGGACGAGATCGCTTCGCGCTTCGGTAGGTCACTGGAATGGCTCGACGTTCGGCCCGCCGTCGTGCTGCCCGGGCTGACCGATTCGCATATCCACTTGGTAGAGTGGGCCTTGGGCCTCGCGTTGCCTGACCTGGCGGGCATGAGCGGTATGAACGAGGTTCTCGCGCAGGTGTCGCGTGTCGCCGCCGCATCTCCCCGCGAGGCCTGGCTCGAATTCAGGGGATGGGATCCCGCCTGGCGCACGCAGGCGGAATTGTCCGACCTCGATGATGCGGCTGAAGGCCGCGCGCTCGTCTTGATCGCGCACGATCTGCATTCGGGCTGGCTGAACTCCGAGGCGATGCGACGGCTCGGTGTCGGGCCCGAGCGCACGGATCCGGCTGGAGGGTTCGTGGAGCGTGGGCCGGGCGGCCAACCCAGCGGTGTTCTGAAGGAGCGGGCTCTGGATTGGTGGTATCAAGGGAAGCCTCAGCCGACGGACGCTGAGCGACGTCGCGCCGTCCTGGAGGGGCAAGCGGCGCTTCACCGGGTCGGTGTGACGGCGGTGCAGTCGGTGGAGGCTCCGGAATCGTTTCGAGCCGTCGAGAATCTGGAGCGTGCCGGCGAGCTCCGGTTGCGGGTGCTGCATCATTTGCCGCAACGGTACATCGATTCGTTGACTGAATGCGGTGTCATCAGCGGATTCGGCGGTGAGTGGGTACGGGTTGGCGGAATCAAGTATTTCACCGATGGTGCCCTGGGGTCGAGAACGGCTTGGATGCTGGAGCCCTACGCCGATTCGCCGACGTACGGGATACGCCGCCTCGATGCGGCGGAATTCGCCGTCGACGTCGAGCGTGCTGCCCGGGCCGGGCTGTCCGCCACCGTACATGCCATAGGAGACGCAGCGGTTCGCATGACACTGGATGTTCTGGAGAAGGTGGGCTCGAAGGGTCTGGCGTTGCCCCATCGAATCGAGCACCTGCAGTGCGTGCATCCCGAGGATGTGGGCCGTGCCGCGGCGGCTGGGATTGTCGCCTCGATGCAGCCGTCGCACATGCTCACAGATATTCGGCTGGCCGAGGAGCGCTGGGGCGCGGAGCGGGAGCGAGGGACCTTCGCGCTGCGGAGCCTCGCGGCTGCGGGAACGGTGTTGGCCTTCGGATCGGACGCCCCGGTGGAAGCGGCGGATCCACGCGAGGGATTCTACGGTGCCGTAGTGCGCCGCGACCGAGGCGGCTACCCCGATAGAGGTTGGAATCCCGAGGAGTGTCTGTCTGGCCTCGAAGTTCTGCGGGCGTACACCGTGGGTCCCGCCGTCGCCGCGGGCGAAGCGAAGCGTGGGAGGTTGGCCCCTGGATACAGTGCCGACTTCGCGGCGTGGGGGACGGATCTGACCACAGCCAGCGGAGAGGCCATTCTAGAGGCGGAGGTAGTGGCAACGGTCGTGGGAGGGGAGCTGGTCTACCATGCCTGAGCTGGGTGACACGGTGACAAGTGATACGGACGGTCCGGATCGCGTCGCGAGTTGGCTGGCGGAGGCGAAGCTGGTGGTCGTGGCGACGGGAGCGGGCATGTCGAAAGAGAGCGGCATCCCGACTTTTCGTGATGCGCAGGATGGCCTTTGGGCGCGTTACAGACCGGAAGAGCTGGCAACGCGTGAGGGCTTTCGCAGCGACCCGGCGCGCGTCTGGGGCTGGTACAACTATCGACGTGGGCTGATTGCCCGTTGCGCGCCGCACGCTGGGCACCACGCACTGGCGCGGCTCGAACAGTTGGTTCCGGAGTTGGTCGTCGTCACCCAGAACATCGACGGTCTGCACGTGCGGGCGGGATCGAGGGCGGTGCTGGAATTGCACGGGAACATCAACCGTTTCAAGTGTTTCGAGCAGGATCACCGCGTCGACCTCGAGATCCCGCTGGCTGACGCCGATGGTCCGGTGGAACCGCCCGAATGTGGGTATTGTGGGTCACCCTTGCGTCCCGACGTGGTCTGGTACGGTGAGATGTTACCGTCCGGTGTCTTAGAGCGTGCCGATTCGTTGGCGCGATCGTGCGATGTGATGTTGGTCGTCGGGACATCGGGGATCGTGTACCCCGCGGCCGGCCTGCCGGCGGCAGCGCGCGCGGGCGGTGCCAGAGTCGTGGAAGTGAACATCGAAAGATCCGAAGTCACCCGGATGGTGGACGTATTCTTGGAGGGTCCGGCAGGCACGGTCTTGCCAGATTTCGTCGCGCGCGTCGAGGCTCGAAAGGCACGGTCAGATTGAACTGCCGCCGCCGTTCGAGCTTCTTGCCCCGGAGTTTGGCGTTCGTTCTCGTCGTGAGTGCGGGCGCCGCCTGCGGCGACCGCAGCCGGCCGACGGTGCCGGTGTTCGGAGATCTGACGGTCATCTCCGATCCGGCCGGAGCGGAGATCACGATCGATGACGTCGATCTCGACCGGGTAACGCCAGCGACGCTCCAGGGGGTGGAGGCCGGTTCACGTCAGCTGGATTTGCTGCTGACCGCAGGAGTCGGGGAGGTTTTCGTCTGGTCGGACAGCGTGACGGTGCCCGAGGAAGAGCTCGATACCGTGGATGCGCTGCTCCAAGGTGGCTGTGCTCGCAACTGCCCATTCCTCATGGATCAGAATCGAATCCGGTGCCGCGTGACGGGACGCGGCGACACATGCGCCACGATCTTTTTCGACGCCGCCTCGGCGTTGCAGTGGCCCGGCTCTTCGGGTGGAAGCTATGGCTCCGGCGGCCGGCTTCTGCTGGCGGGGAGAATAGGCGGGGGCGCCCAGCAAGGTGATACGATCGCGACACAGGTCTACGACGTGGCCTGGGTCGGGCGCCGACCCGTGCGCCAGCAGACGAGCGGGCGTGCACAGACGATCGAGGTCGAGTACTGGGGAGCGGCCCGGTACAATGGTGAGTCGCTGCTGGGGCTCGAGGTGAAGGCGACGATCGTGGCCGTGGATAGCGCCACTGTCGAGGATGTGATCTTCCTGAACTTCGTAGTCGAAAACATCAGCGACGACGAGCGCTACAGGCGTCTGTATCCCTGGGTACCCGAGGAGGGCTACACTTACGAATCGCTCTACGTCGGCTTCAGCCTGGATGCCGACGTTGGCGCAGCGGAGGATGACCTGGGGACTTTCGATCCAGGCCTCGACCTGTCGTTCATTTACGATGCAGCGTTTCAGGATTCGGAGCTCGGCGAGTACGCTGATCGGCCGGGTTTGGCAGGCCTCGTCGAGATCGAGGCTCCGGTCGGAGCAGCCGAGCGCAGGTTCACGATGTGGCGTCGCGAGGACGATTGGGACGAAGGTGACCGGCACGGACTCGGCTGGCGTATCCTGGCGGGTCGCTTGGCCCCGAGCGACCCGATCCAAGACCACCCCAATGCGGAGATCGGCCATCAAGGAACCCAACCAGCAGACTATCGCATCATCGAGACCCGGGGGCCGCTGCGCTTGGAACCGGGACAGTCGATAAACCTGACGGTGGGTTTGGTGTTCGGCGAGCCGGTGGCTGGCACCTTCACTCCTGGGACGCTGGTGCCACCGGGCGATCCGACCGACCCCGATCGTCTGATCTTGGATATCGCCGGCGACCTGAGAGCATTGGCGGCGCAGGTGCCGGAGCTGTGGGATCGCTACCGGCCATGAAGCACGCGCGGCTATCGCGGTAGAGCGGAACCGGCTGACGGGACAGAGATGAATCGGCAAGACGAGTCGTTCCCCAAGACGAAGATCGTTTGCACCATCGGACCCGCATCGAGAGATGTGGGCACGCTGCAAGCTCTTTGCGGAGCCGGGATGGACGTGGCCCGCCTCAACATGTCTCACAGCTCGCCCGACGAGGTTAGGGCCGCCGCGCGGATGTTGCGCGAATCGGCCGGAAGTTCCGATCGTCCGTTGGCGTTGCTCGTCGATCTGCAGGGGCCGAAGATTCGCCTCGGCCATCTGCCAGAATCGGTCAAGATCGAGTCGGGTGCGCAGGTCGTACTGTCGCCGGCAGCGGATGCGACCCACGATGAGCTACCGGTGACCTACGACGAGCTGGCGGATGACCTGGCCGCGGGCGATCGCGTGTTGTTGAACGATGGGCGGATCGAGCTCTGCGTCTCTCATGTGCGGCCGCCGAAAGTCGTGTGCGAGGCGATCACGGGTGGGGAAGTGACCAGCGGGAAGGGAATCAACCTGCCCGGGGTGCGTATCGGCGCGCCGGCTTTGACCGACAAGGACATGAACGATATCGAGTTGGCGTTGGAGATCGAGGCTGACTACCTGGCCCTCTCGTTCGTCCGGTCGGCGGAGAACGTAAGAGAGTTGCGCCGACGCGTGCCCGACGACACGCTGATCATGTCGAAGATTGAGAAGGATGTCGCGCTAGAGGAATTGGAATCGATACTGGAAGCGTCGGACGCGGTGATGGTGGCGCGGGGGGACCTGGGCACCGAGCTCCCTTTCGAGCAGGTCCCACTGATACAGAAGCGGATCGTCCGTCGGGCCAACGATCTGCATCGTCCGGTGATCATCGCCACGGAGATGCTGGAGTCGATGATCGAGCGTCCGCGACCCACTCGGGCAGAGGTCAGCGATGTGGCAAACGCCATCTTGGACGGAACGGATGCCGTGATGTTGTCGGCCGAGACCGCGATCGGTAAGCATCCGGTGGACTCGGTTCGCGCCCTCAGTCGTGTGATCCGCGCCGTGGAGTCCTCGGGATCTCAGGTGGTAGGCACGCCTCCTTACGATGTCGCGGCGTCGCTTGAGGAGATCGGTCCGATGTCGACGGAGGCTGCGGTCGCGCTCGCCACGAAAGAAGCGGTACGGGCCGTCCATGCGCCCGCCGTGCTGAGCTTCACGCGTAGCGGCTTCACCGCCCGACTAGTCTCTTCACGTCGGCCACCGGTGCCAATCGTCGCTGTGACAGACAGCGAGAGGGTGCGCCGCCAGCTCGCTCTGGTTTGGGGCGTTCTGCCCGTCGTGTCTGACGGCGACCCGAGTTACGACGAGATGTGGCGGCTCGGGCGCGCCGAGATCATGAAGCGCGGTCTCGCCGCGCCGGGCGATCGCATCGTAGTGACTGCGGGAATGCCATTCCACGTCCAGGGAACCACCAACATGGTTCGGATCGAGACTATCTGACCGTGCGTCTGCGCTTTCTTGGTAGCGGCACCAGCTTTGGAGTCCCGGTCATCGGGTGCCGTTGCGCAGTGTGCACCTCCAGTGACCCCCGTAACCAGCGATCTCGTCACGGCCTCGTCGTCGAGCGAGGCGATGGAGTCTTGCTGGTGGACACTCCCCCGGAACTGCGTCAACAGCTGCTGGCCGCCGACATCCGGCGAGTCGATGCCGTGTTCGTTACGCACCTACACGCGGATCACATACACGGGATCGATGATCTTCGGATCTTCAGTCTGCGACGCAACACACCGCTCCGGACCTACATCGCCAGGGAATACATCGAGGAATTGGAGTCGCGGTTCCCCTACATCTTCGATTCCTCCTTGCGGTTGAACCCGGAGACCAGCGTGCCGAGGATCGACCTGCGCGCCTTTCGAGCCGGCGAACGGATCGAGGCAGCAGGCATCGAGTTGTGTCCGCTCGCCTTTCCGCACGGCCACGTCACGTCCTACGGATTCCGCGCCGGTCCACTCGGCGTCGTCGTCGACGGTAAGACCATCCCTGCCGAAGCCCGGCAGGTGCTGGATGGAGTGGAGGTACTGGTGATCAACGCGTTGTGGTGGGGGAACCCCCACCCGACCCACTTCAACGTCGAGGAGGCGCTGGCGGCGGCGCGCAGCGTAGGCGCGGAACGGACCTACCTCACCCATCTCACGCACCGTCTCGATTATCGTGACCTCGCCGCTCGTTTGCCTGAGGGTTTCGAGCCAGCTTACGACGGTTTGGTCGTCGACCTCGCATAGCGCGGAACGACGAGCGACTCGCCAGATCTCCCTGTTGTGTCGCTTCCTTCTCGACGACCGCCAGGTCTCCGACGCGGTCGAACCAGAGCACGTCGTCGATCAGCTTCTATGTCAATCGGATGCGTGGAATGAGGCTGGGTTGGAACCGATCCGAGCAGCCGAATTGGCCCGATCCGGCGCGTCTCGGGTTGTTTCGAGGGAGCGGCGCTTGTTGAATTCGCTATCAGCGCTCCGTATCTTTGGTTGGGACTTGTAACTTAGACTGCTGTCAGTTCGCGCGGTTCGTGAGGCATCGGCCCATCCGGCGATACCAGTGACGGCCGGCGAGAAGGGAGTGTTGGCCTCCTAAGCCTCCGGGGAGCGAGCCCGTCAGGCAGCCGAGGCAACAGCGCCGTGAGGTTCGTCGGCGGCGGAACGGGGAACGGGACTCGATCCCTCCGCTCCCCGGTCAGGTAATTGCGCGAACCGGTGGGAGGCCAGCTGCCTCCCTTGCATAAAGCGCGACTCGTCCGCAGCGGAAGAGAACGCGGAACGAAAGGATGAGAGCATGCGAGGCTATGACGACGAGGGTGTGCCCTACGTGGTGATCGAGAGATCAGGATCCGGCCTGATGCCGTTTGTATGGGGTGCCCTGCTGGGAGCCGCCGCGGCGCTGTTGCTGGCCCCGAAATCGGGAGCCGAGACGCAGGAAGAGCTGAAAGAACGGGCGCGTCGTCTGCGGGAGCGGGCCGAGCAGAAGGCGGGCGAGTTGCAGGATACGCTGCAGGACGCGCTTGCCCAGGGACGGCGCCAGGTGGAGGACAAGTACGAAGGCGCGAAACAGGCGGTCTCCGAAGGACGCTCACGGGCGCAGCATGCGGTCGAAGCCGGCAAGAAGGCGGCGCAGGCGGCACGCTCAGAGTTGGAGACGCGTCTGTCAGAGACGCGCTCGGGTGAGGGCGAGGACGCGACGGACGACTGAGTCGCGCGCGTAGCCTGATCTCATAGACAGCACAGGAATTGAACTCGCAGGAGCCGCAGCGGTCGCCTTCGCGGTCACGTGCATGGGCTGCCGGGGCGACGCGGCTGGCCAAGAGGTTTTGGGCCGCTTCCAAGGACTATGTCGTTCGGGTCTACGAGAAGGCCGACGACGACAACATATTCCTCTTGGCCAGCGCTCTGACGTTCAGCGGCCTGCTCGCCGCCATACCTTTCTTGTTCATCATCGTCGCGGTCACCAGCCTGACCCTCGAGGCGGCGGCCAGTGCGGCCGGCGTCGAACCGGTCGAGCAGCTCAGGTATTACCTCGATCTGATCGTACCCGTACTCGGCTTCGCCCAGACGGGGCCGCAGGAACAGAGCCTGCCCGAGGAAGCCATCGCGCGGGCGATAGACCAGGGTCAAGCCATAGGTCTGATCAGTTTCGTCGCGTTCGTCTGGTTCGCCACGAGATTGTTTGGCTCCTTGCGGGCGGTTCTGCGGGAGATCTTCGATTTGCGGCAGAGCCGTGGCGTCATACAGGGCAAGCTGTTCGATGCCGAGATGGTCTTGGTTTCCTGTGTCCTGTTCATCTTGAACATCGGCTTCACGATCGTCTACAACCTGGCCAAAGCGAGGGGTCTGGCGATACTCGGACTGGAGGCCACGAATCTCGGGCTGGCGGAGGAGATCCTGGCGCGAGTCACCGCTTGGGCGTTCATCTTCATCCTCTTCGTCTTGCTTTATCGGTATCTGCCGGCGCGCCGCGTGCCCTGGCGGATGGCGGTCACTGCCGCCATCTTCATGGCGGTCTGCTGGGAACTGTTGAAGCTGGGTTTCACCTTCTACCTCACCCACGTCGCCAATTACCGCTCGCTTTATGGAGGTCTCGCGACCTTGGTGGTCGTCGTTATCTGGCTATACTACCTGTCCGTCACCTTCGTCTTGGCCGCCGAGGTCGCCCAGATTCGGGAGACGCGGCGTGTGAGGCGGCAGCAGATCGAAGTCTTGGAGTAGGAGTCGCTTGCGCGCTCGCGGTTCAAGTGCGATAATAAGGGCACCCCGAGATTCTCCAGCCGTTGATTCCATGTCCAAAGAAGGCGTTAAGCTAGTCGCCCGAAACCGAAAGGCGCACCACGAGTACCAGATTCTCGAGACTTGGGAAGCCGGACTCGTGCTTCTGGGCAGTGAGGTCAAGTCGCTGCGCGAGGGTAGCGTGAGCCTGTCGGATTCTTTCGCGCGCATAGAGAACGGCGAGGCGTGGCTCTACAACATGCACATCGGGCCGTACGGGCCAGCGGGCCCGGAGGCTCACGAGTTCAAGCGTCGCCGCAAGCTATTGCTCAACCGCAGGGAGATACGGCGGTTGATCGGCCAGGTCGAGCAAGCCGGGCTGACACTGATTCCACTGGAGGTCTACTTTCGTCGTGGCGTAGCCAAGCTCAAGTTGGCGCTGGTCAGAGGCAAGAAGCACCGGGACAAACGGGAGGATATCAGGCGACGTGAGGCGGAGCGTGAGATCGGGCGTGCCCGCAAGTATCGCTAAGGTCGTTCTGGTCTTTCTACTCAGCGGAGTGGGAGGCAAAACGGCTCCGACCGGCAACGCGCTGGTCATCGTACGAGGTGGGACGGAACGCTCCATCGCGTTGGACGGGCGGCATGGCCACCCCGCCGTGTCGGTTTCGCAGCTTGCTCGAGCCCTGGGTTATCGTCTGACCGGCGACCGACTGAAGCTGGGCGATGATGTGGTGCGCTTCTTTCCGGGATCACCCTTCTTCGCGGTCGGCAGCGACATCTACCAGATGGCGAATTCGACCTATCGAAGCAATTCCGATCTGATGATACCCCTCGGCTGGGCGCTCGATTGGCTACCGCGGGCGCGCTCCGGACGCTGGCGGAACATGGATGGACGGCTAGTAGAGCGTCCGTCGACCGCGGGTAAGCCGCCGGAACGCGACTCTTGGCTCGTGCTGATCGATCCCGGCCACGGCGGACATGATCCTGGCACCGTCGGCGTGAGCGGCACCAAGGAGAAGGATGTCACGCTTGCCGTCGCCCGGCTCCTGGCGAAACGTCTGCGCGCCGAGCCAGGGATCGAAGTCGTGCTGACGCGTGACAGCGATACGCTCATCGCTCTTGCCGATAGACCCAGGATGGCGGAGATCCGAGGGATGACGTCGACGCCCGATCTCTTCATCTCGATCCACGGTAACTCCATGCCCCGGAAGCCAAGCTCCACCCGCGGCTTCGAGACGTACTTCCTGTCGATCGCCAAAACCGAACAGGCGCGTCGCGTAGCGATGCGCGAGAACGAGGCCCTGAAATACGAGGGCGATGCCCCGATCGAGGAGCTCGACCCCCTGCAGTTCATGCTGACCGACCTCCAGTCTACAGCCAACGTACAGGAGTCCAGGATCCTGGCGGCAACGATCAACCGGAGCATGGCGGCCGGCGTCCCGGGCCACGACCGGGGCGTGAAACAAGGCCCGTTCCACGTTCTGGTGAACGCCGGCATACCCGCGGTACTGGTCGAGGTTGGATACCTGTCGAACAGTGGCGAGGAAAAACTGTTGCGCAGTTCCTCTCATCAGGCGAAGATATCGGATGCGTTGGCCGATGCTGTGGTTAACTATCTGGCGGAGTATGGTCGGCGGATCTGGTCTTCATACAATTCCAGCGGTTAGGTGTAGTCGACCGCACTCCCCGTTCGGGAAGACTCTTCTCATCGCCGCTACCCTCTCGACTGTAGCGGGTTGCGTCTATTTCAACGCTCTGTACAACGCGAATAGACTCTACGACGAAGGCGTCGCCGAGATCGAGGCGGGCCGGACTGGTTCGGGACGGTCGGCCCTCGGTTCCGCCGTCGAAAAGGCCGAACGTATTGTCGAGCAGAATCCCGATAGTCGCTGGGCGGACGACGCTCTGCGTCTGATCGTCCGCGCCCGAATCTTCAGAGAAGAATGGGCGGAGGCCGCGGAGGCGGCCCGGAAGCTCGGTAACTACGCTCGCACGCGTCAGGACAGCGTTGAGATCGCCGGTTTCTTGGGCGTCGCAGAGCTGAATCTGGGCAACGCCCAGCAAGCCGATTCCTTGCTCTCTATCGCCTTGGCCGAAGAAGAGGATGAAGATCGTCGCGTCCAGCTGCTGTGGTACAGGGCCCGGGCACGAGCCGACCTGGGGCTGATCCAGGCCGCCGACGATGACTTTCGCCGCGTCACGCAGGCCCGACCGACATGGGTGGCCGCACGAATCGGCCGCGTCCGGCTCCTTGTGGATAGCGGGCGGCTCGAAGAGACCGCTCTCGAACTCTCGACGCTTCTCAGCCTCGCCTTCGAGGACCGCGAGGAACAGGACGTCATCACAGTCGTGGAGTATGTAGCCGAGCATAGCCCCGAAACGGCAGTGACGGCGCTGGCTGGAATCGACTCGTCCACATTCGAGCCGGGCAACAAGGCGAGTCTCGTAAAACTGCGCGGCGATCTTCGGGCAACCCTCGGTAACCCGGCGCAAGCGCGGAACGACTACTGGCTCGCCGTCTCCATCGCCCCGACCTCTCGCTCCGCGGCGGAAGCTCAGTTGGCACTGATCATCATGGAACTGAGGAACATCGCGACCGTCGCGGAATTCGACAGCCTCGAAGCGACTCTCGATGAAGTAGCACGGCAAGGCGGAGGGCGCAGAAGCTTCGCCGTGCGTGATCTCAGCGAGCTGTTCATCAAAGTGGAGTTCTGGATCTCGCACGGAGGGCTCGGCTACCTGCTGGCCGCCGAGACGGCTAGGGACGCTCTGCACGCTCCGCGTCTGGCCCGAACACTCTACCTCGAGTACGCGGACAGTATGCCCGACGCGCTGTGGGCTCCGAAGGCCGTTCTGGCGGCGCTCTATCTCACAGTCGTAGATTCCGCGCACGCAGCTGACATGGCTGGGCCGACGGCGCAGGAGTTGAGGCGACGCCTCGAGGAGGATTATCGCGACTCGCCGTACGTACAGGCCGTTCTGGGGGGTGAGGGCGGTCGCTTCTCCTACGAGGACCTCGAGTTGGGCCTGCGACGGCAATTGGAGCGGCTCGAGCGCCTGGCGGATCAGGAGGTGCGCAATCGCCGCGCGGCAGCCCGCTAGTCGCCACGGTGACGGTGCGCTCCTCTGCCTGGCTGCGGCGCACGTTTCGCGGGAGTAGGGAAGGGGCAGACGACGGTGGACACGAGACAGTCGATTAGGCGCTCCTGGTCGGAGGTGTTGGCCAACGAGCGTGTTGCCGAGGATACGGTGTGGCTCGAGCTGGCGGCGGCGGAGATCGCCGCCGCCGCGGCGCCCGGCCAGTTCGTCATGATCGGCTTCGGCACAGCCGGTTGGGGCACGCCGTTTCTGCCGCGGCCCAACAGCGTGGCCTGGGTGGGCAGCGGACGCATCGGACTGCTCATTCGGGCGTTCGGCTGGGGCTCCCGGCGGCTCGTCAGCCTGCGGCCGGGCGATTCGGTGCTGCTGCTGGGGCCGTTGGGGACTCGCTTCGAACTGAGCGATGCCGGTACGGTGCTCTGCGTGGCGGGCGGTGTGGGTTTGGCCCCCTTCCTCTTCCACTCCTGGGGTGAGCGGTGGAAGTCTGAGGCCCGAATGCGGCTGCTCTACGGCGAGCGTCATGGGGGAGCGGTCTTCGACCCCGAGAAGATCCGTGCCCTGTCCGGGCTCGTTCCGGAGATTTGGACGGAAGACGGCAGCCGGGGTCGGCAGGGCCGGGTGACGCAAGGCCTCGAGTTGGAAGGAGTGGATCTGGTGCTGGCTTGCGGGCCGACGCCCATGCTGAAAGAGGTGCGCCGGTTGACATTGGAGGCGGGCGTGGCATGCCAGCTAGCCGTCGAGGAGCACATGGCTTGCGGTGTGGGGACCTGCATCGGTTGCGCGATCGAGACCGTCGATCCGGCTACCGCCGAGGCTGGCTACAGCCTGGTGTGCACGGATGGCCCGGTGTTTTCGGCGGAGCGCTTGAGATGGTAGACCTGAGTCAGGACCTATTCGGCGCCACGTTTCAGAATCCAATTCTGCTGGCATCCGGCACGTGCGGCTATGGTGAGGAATACGCGCACATCATTCCGGTGGACGAGCTGGGCGGCATCGTCACCAAGGCGGTGACGCGCGAGGCGCGAGCCGGCAATCCTCCCTGTCGTATCTCCGAGACGCCCAGCGGGATGATCAATTCCATAGGGCTGGCCAACGTGGGTCTCGAGCACTTCAGGGCGGAGAAGCTGCCGTGGTTGCGAGACAACCTGAGGGCGGCTCAGGTCCTCGTGAATGTCGCGGGCTGGAGCATTGACGATTTCGTCGCGGTCGTCAGTGGGCTGGACGGCGAGGGCGGTTTCCTCGGTTACGAGATCAACGTCTCTTGTCCCAATGTGGAAGGCGGAACCACGTTCGGCACGGACGAGATCTCTCTGGCGCAGCTCGTACAGGCGCTGCGCCAGGCGACCGACCGACCGCTCATCGTGAAGCTATCGCCCAACGTGCCGGACATAGGTGTATTCGCGAAGATATGTGAGGATAACGGCGCCGATGGGCTGAGCACGATCAACACCCTGCCGGGCATGCTGATCGATGTGGAGTCGCGGCGCCCCGTGATCGGCAATGTGACGGGTGGGATCAGCGGTCCGGCGATTAGACCGATGGGAGTGTACGCGACTTGGGTGGCGGCGTCGCGAGTCGAACTGCCGGTAATCGGCATCGGCGGCATCTGCAATGCTCACGACGCCATGGAATACGTACTTGCGGGCGCATCGCTGCTGCAGATCGGCACGGCCATGTTCGTCGATCCATTCACCGCCCCGGAGACGATCGCCGGTCTACGCGAGATTTGTGAACGCCAGGGTGCCGAGCGATTGTCTGAACTGGTGGGAGCCTTGGAGGTCTGATGCCCGACTCGACGAAAGACCGGATCATCGTCGCGCTGGATGTGGCGAATCGTAAGGCAGCGCTCGACCTCGTCGAGGCGCTGGGCAGCGAGGCGACGTTCTATAAGGTGGGAGCTCAGCTCTTCGCCGAGGAGGGGCCCGACCTGCTGGGCGAGCTGCGTAAGCGGGACAAGCGCGTCTTTCTGGACCTGAAGTTCCACGACATCCCCAACACCGTAGCCGGCGGTGTCCGGGCGGCGGTGCGCCACGGCGCGGACATGCTGACGGTCCACGCGTCGGGCGGGGCAGCCATGCTGGCTGCGGCGCGGGATGCGGCAGGCGACGACGGCCCGATGATCGTTGCGGTGACCCTTTTGACCTCGCTGGCCGCCGAGGATGTGGAGCAGGTGTTTGGGCGTGCGCCCTCATCCCTGGTCGACGAGGTCGTGCGACTCGCCGGTCTGGCCGCCGCAGCGGGCCTGCCGGGCGTCGTTGCCTCGCCCACGGAAGTCAAGTCGATCAAGCGAAGCTATGGCGAGGGACTCAAGGTCGTCACGCCTGGCATCAGACTGGCTGGCGATGATCCGGGGGATCAGACGCGTTACGCGACGCCGGAAGCGGCGGCTCGAGCCGGGGCCGATTTCATCGTCGTCGGTCGTTCGATCACCGCGGCACAGGACCCGGAAGCCGCGTTCAAGGAAGTTGCGGACTTATTTCAGCGTCCATGACCGCCAGACGCCTTGACCCGGCGGCGTCGTCGGGATAGCGTAGGCGGACTCGACGGGCTGGTACCTCTGCTGCCGTACATCTCGCATGGGACTTCAACTTTACAACACGCTTTCCCGCCGCCTAGAGGAGTTCGAGTCGCTCGAGACGGGGCGGGTCACGATGTACACGTGCGGTCCGACCGTGTACGATCGGGCCCACATAGGGAATTTCCGGACTTTCCTTTGCGAGGATGTGCTGCGGCGCTACCTGGAGTGGAAGGGCTACTCGATCACTCAGGTGAAGAACCTGACCGATGTTGACGACCGTACGATCCATGCGGCGGTCAGGGAGGGCATCGGCCTTCGTGAGCTGACGGATCCTTATATCGAGGCCTTCTTCGCTGACAGCGATCGGTTGGGTCTTGAGCGGGCCGAGCACTATCCGCGCGCGACGGACTACGTTCCACAGATGATCGACCTCGTGAAGAAGCTGGTTGATCGCGGTCTGGCCTACACATCAGACGGCTCCGTCTACTTCGACATCTCGAAGTTCCCCGGCTACGGCGAGCTGGCGCAGCTCGATGCCTCGAATCTCCTGTCGAACGAGCGCGTTTCCGGCGATGAGGAGTACGACAAGGAGAGCGCCCGCGACTTCGTACTCTGGAAGGGCGGCGACCGAAAAGAGGAGGGCGATGTAGCGGTTTGGGCCTCGCCGTGGGGCCCGGGTCGTCCCGGTTGGCACCTGGAGTGTTCGGTGATGGCCGTCCAGTTGCTGGGCCAGCCGTTCGACATCCACACGGGAGGGGTCGATCTAGTCTTCCCCCACCACACCAACGAGATCGCGCAGGCGGAGGGCGCGACGGGGAAACCTTTCGCGCGCACCTGGCTGCACGTCAGGCACGCCCTGCTGGATGGTCGCAAGATGTCGAAGTCGCAGAATCACTACTATACCCTCGACGACCTCGTCGAACGGGGGTATCGGCCCTCGGCCATCCGCCGTCTGCTCGTATCGGGACATTACCGAATGGAACTCAACTTCACCCTCAGTGGCCTGGACGACGCGGCCCGATCGGTCGAGCGCATGCTGGATTTTCGGCGGCGTCTGGCGGAAGCACGCTCCGAGGAGGCAAACGTTGCCGCGACCGGCCTACCATTGGCTGGCGAGCGCGCCCTGGCCGAGTTCGAGAGAGCGATGGACGATGATCTCAATGTATCCGAGGCGTGGGCGGCGTTGTTCACGTTCATCCGCGAGGCCAACGCCGAGTTGGACGCGTCTGGTCAGAGGTTGGCGTCTTCCGAAGTCGACGTTGGTCTGGAGACATTGAATTCGATGGACCGGGTGTTCGGTGTTTTGGAACTGGCGGACCGCGAGACGGGTACGGTCTCAACCGAGTTCAAGAACTGGATCGAGGAGAGGCTGGCGGAGCGCGCCAGGGCGCGCGAGCAGCGGGAGTACGCGCGTGCCGACGCGATCCGGGATGAATTGGCCACGGCAGGGGTGGAAATCGAAGATACCCCCGCCGGCAGCCGCTGGAAGCTGGCCTCGCGAGGTTGACACTCCCGCGGGGCAAATCTATACTTCTTGGCTTATTGTATTCGCTGACGTAGCTCAATTGGCAGAGCGGCTGATTTGTAATCAGCAGGTTGCGGGTTCGACTCCCGCCGTCAGCTCCAAACAGCAACAACTGGGCGTGTTGGAGACTGAAGCGAGGCCAACCGGTGAGGGCGGACAGACCGCGGGTTGCCGAAGCTCGCTTCGGACTTGTGTCAACCGGCCAGGTGAGGCGGGCACCATCGTGTGTCCGTTCTGTATGTGGTCGTCTGGCGGCAAGCTCGGACAGGCCCAGCGATGTGAGTCAACGACGCTAGTTCGAGTCTGGTGGGGTGCCCGAGCGGCCAAAGGG
The DNA here is from genome assembly GCA_050118275.1 of Gemmatimonadales bacterium. Lineage (GTDB taxonomy): Bacteria > Gemmatimonadota > Gemmatimonadetes > Palauibacterales > KS3-K002 > JASFMO01. The sequence continues at coordinate 242 of JASFLD010000006.1, read as the reverse complement.
AGCAGACTGTAAATCTGCCGGCTGATGCCTACGTAGGTTCGAATCCTACCCCCACCATATTTTTCGCACTGGCGATTGCCCGCCACCCGTTGCAGGGAGAAACGGGCCGGACGAGATAGACGGAGCGAGGAGAGAATGGCGAAGGCAAAGTTTCAGCGGACGAAGCCGCACGTGAACGTGGGGACGATCGGTCACGTGGACCATGGGAAGACGACGCTGACGGCGGCGATCACGGAGGTTCA